>JBDHBK010000582.1:0-2023 GCA_039592635.1 Gemmatimonadota bacterium | reverse complement strand
CCCCCTGGTGAAGGTCGTGATCGTGTGGCCGCGACCCATCGCGTAGGCGACAATATGCGGCCCGAGCATACTCGTCCCGCCGAGGATCAGGATCTTGAGCGGGTGCGGTGCCCGCTCCGGATGAACAGAAGGGAGTGTCCCCGGGCGCGCAGCCCGGAGCGGGCCCGGGCGACCCAGCGCCAGCGCAGCTCCCGCCGCCAGCCCGGTTCCCAGGAACTCACGCCTGGAGGTGGTCATCGTGTGAACTCCCTGTAGTGAAGACCCGTGGTTCGAAGACGCTCAAGTTAACGTGGTCGGTCCTCGTCGCGCGACGGCCGAGGGACTCCCACAACGCACGTGAAAAGTTGCTGGTCGGGTCGATGATGGCACAGAATGGAGCGTCAGATCACGTGACGGGATCTCGAGGAGGATGTCACGGAATGAGCGTCAGAGTGCTGTCCCGGAGCGAAGCGCCGGCCGCCGTACGCATACTGTGCGAAGCGTTCCACGATTACCCTGTAATGCGCTGGGTGCTGGCTTCGGCCGGCGCGGACTACGATCGCCGACTGGCTCGCATGGTCGGCTTCTTCGTAGCGGCCAGGGCTTTCCGCGGGGAGTCGCTGCTCGGGATCGATCATGGAATAGATCTGGGAGCAGTCGCTATGTTGTCCGATCCGAACGGACCGCCCAGTCCGCCGGAGCTCGGCGTCGAGCGCGAGGCCGTGTGGTCCGACCTCGGCCCGGAGGCTCGCTCACGCTACGAGGCCTTCGGAGAGGCCTGCGCCCCACTTCTGGTGACGGAACCGCACATCCACCTCAACATGATCGGCACTCTACGGGAAGCTCGCGGCCAGGGATACGGTAGAATCCTGCTCGAATACGTTCACGCCATGTCAGAGCGAGATCCCGGGTCGCGGGGCGTGTCGCTGACGACGGAAAACCCGGAGAACGTCCCGCTGTATAAGGCCTTCGGCTACGAGATCACGGGCCAACGTGGGCGTTCTACCGACCGAACGAAGCCCATCGCGAGAGAAGGGAAATGTCATGAGTCGTCTCATCTGGGTTTCACTGGGTCTCACTCTGCTGGCGACTCCGCTCGCCGCGCAGACTGAAATCCCCCCGGAACTCGAGGCTCTGCGAGAACCTCGAATCATCGAACGACCCGCCGAGCACATGCTCGTCGTCGAAGGAAAGGGTGACCCTTCGGTGGTGGGGGCTCAGGCCTTCGGCCTCCTCTTTCAGCTGTACTATCTCATGCCTGCCACTCCCAAGGGTGCGCAGCAGGCGGCGCCGCGCGCACGCTGGCCGCTCGGGCATGGAGGCGATGCTGACCACGTGGGACTACGGTGACGTGGCGGAAATCCTCCATGTCGGTCCGTACGACCAGGAAGAGCCGACACTGCAACGATTGAGGGACTTCGTGGAAGCGGAGGGGTACGTGCTGGCTGGCGACCACGAGGAGGAATACATCCGCGGCCCGACCATGTCGGGTCCCGGCGATGCCGATCACTACTTGACCGTCCTTCGCTACGGCGTAGAAAGACAGTAGAGTGAGTTCCTGGATCCTTCTCGCTTCAATGGCAGCCTGATGTTCCGATTACCGGTCGGGATCGCGATGATGCTGAGTCTTGTGTGGTTTGTGACAGGGCTTTCGGCTCAAGAGGCGGACCACGGTGAGAAGGCTGGCGCTGAGTATCGAGAGCAGGAGCCGTTCCCGGCCTGGGTCGGTCTGTACGGTTCCGCGTCGCTGGATCGACTCGCGAACGAGTTTCGCATCAGCGAGCTGTGCACGGATTCGAAGACCCTGTCCCGGTGTTACTTGGAGAAGCTCGCCCCTTCCGTGACTTCGACGATTCTGCATGCCGGTCCGGACGCCGGGTCGGCGATGGTAGGTGAGATTCTCGTGATCGTCGTGCCCGGCCGTGCTCTCAGTGCCTTCTATCGACCCGCCGGTTCCTCTGCAGCTCCGGCCTTCTTCACTCCAGATCTTTTCCTCCAGGACTGGGGATACGGCGTGTACTTCCACCAGACGATCGCGGAGCAG
>JBDHBK010000581.1:0-2197 GCA_039592635.1 Gemmatimonadota bacterium | reverse complement strand
CGACCGACGCACCGTGCCGTGGACGTCGTATCCCTTGTCGAGCAAGAAGTCGGCGAGGTACGAGCCGTCCTGACCCGTGACGCCTGTGACGAGGGCGGTCTTCATGGTTCGTTGCCTCTGACGGTGTCTCTCTTTGGCATGGAGCCGGCCGACAGCCGTTCGCCGTCCGGCCACGATTCCGGGAGAGCGGCTGAACGGCAAAGCTACCGGCCTCCGGTTGGGGGTACAAGGAAGACGAGCACCGCGACTTGACCGCTGCTTGACCCTCGTCGGGGAGACTGGGCTCGTGACCCGCCAGTCATTTCCCGTCACCGCTGGAGGTGTGCTATGAAGATGCTCGCATTCGGCATGTCACTCGTAATCGCATTCGCCGCAGGCGCATGTGATGACGACGGTCCACTGGCCCCCGAGAATCCGTCCTTCGACACCGGACGTGCCGGGCCATGCGGTCGGCAGCCTGGATGATCTTCCCTGTGCCGTATACTCGGTGTGGCAGGACGTAGTGGGCACTGACTTCCCGACTCGGGCCGTGGCGATTGCGGACCAGATCGAGGCTGCGAAGCCGCACGTGATGGGGCTGAACGAGGTGTCGACGTTTGACTTCGCCTTCGACGACACCAGAGACCTGGTGTTCCTGGACGTCCTGCTGGGCGAGCTCGACTCACGCGGCCTCCATTACGACGTCGCGGCGACTTCCACGACTTTCCAAACCCCGCAGCTGCCCATCGCTTCCGCGGAAGAGTGCCCGGCTGCGCCTGTCGACCTCCTGGCGTATACGGAGTACGACGTGATTCTCGTGCGGGACGGAATCGAGACAACGGGCTCGGACAACGGGACCTTTGCGGCGGTCCTGCCCCTCGAACTGCCGGACGGCCTAGTCCTCGAAAAGCCCAGCGGATGGGCCTACGTCGACATCCTGCACAAGGATCTGCCGTACAGGGTCATTCTCGACGCTTCGCCGTACCCCACGTTGCTGACCGGTGACCTCAACTCGGATGCCTCGGGCTGCACGACACCGACGTATCCCAACCTCATCGACGACGGCTTCGTGGACGCGTGGAACCTGGGGCCGCCGCTCGGTGACGGTTTCACGTCTAACCAGGCCGACGATCTGCAGAACGAGACGTCGGAGCTGTTCCACCGGATCGACTTCATCCTGTACCGGGACGAGTTCACGGCGGGAGACGGTCCCTTCCGTGGCTCATCCCAAGCCGAGCGCGTTGGAGAGGACCCGGCGGACCGGATCGCGTCTACGGCCACGGGGCCTACCGTGATGCTGTGGCCGTCCGATCACGCGGGGGTGGTGGCTGACCTGAGGATCGCGCCGGGGTGGGAGCACGTGGAGTAGGCGCGGACGGAAGAAGGCAGAAGGTGCGCCTCGGAGAGCGCCCGGCTTCGGTCGGGCGCCCTCCTTTCGACGGTGGGGAGGACGACGAGGCGGCGACTTGACCGCGTAGAGACAGGGTGTGGGCAATCCATCGATCCTCGTGATCGACCGAAGCCAGAGTCACCCTGGAGGGAAGCAGGCCACCGTGCGGAGTCCCGAGACTGGAGTAAATTATGTAAAGGACCGCAGTTGTCCTGGCGAGCCTGCAGCATCCCTCCTGCCGTGACCCGCCCGTACTGCCTCGTCACGCTGGAGGTGTGTCATGAAATGGACTCTGTTCACGCTACCCCTGGTCGCGGTCATCACGCTTGGCGCCTGCGACGACACCGGACCTTTCGAGCCCACCGAGAGCGCCGATACGATCGACGAAGTTCAGCTCGAAGCCGTCCGCGCTGGACCCGCTGCCCTCAGCGTCATGACCTGGAACATCTTTGTCGGGGCTGATCTGAACCAGCTGCTGGCCGGGGATCCCGCGCGGATCGCCTGCGGCGTGGCCGACGTGTACGGCGATGTGCTGGCCACCGACTTCCAGACGCGTGCCGTGGCGATCGCCGACCAGATCGAGGCCCACCGACCCCACGTCGTGGGCCTGAACGAGGTCTCCACGTTCCAGTTCCAGTACGGCTCCTTCCACGACGACCTGGTATTCCTCGATATTCTGATGGATGAACTGGCAGACCGTGGACTGAACCACGCGGCACCGGTCGAGGCGCGGTCCACCAACTTCCAGATCACGCTGCCGATCTCTTATGATACAGAGTTCTGCTCGCCACAGGACGCGATTTCGTACACCGAGTACGACGTGCTTCT
>JBDHBK010000580.1:0-2488 GCA_039592635.1 Gemmatimonadota bacterium | reverse complement strand
GGGGCAGAAGGTCAAGATCACCGTGACGATGGACAAGGTCTACATCAACGACGCCCAGGTCATAGCGGCGGATGTTGAGGCCAGCAACGGCGTAATCCACGTTATCGACGCGGTCATCCTGCCGTCCATGGACTGACCCGCTGTGGGGCGAGGGAGCTCGCACGCTCCCCCGTCCCGACACATTATGTAACCACGAGGTCCGTCGGCGATTCTACGACGGGCCTCGTTCACGATAGAGATGCATGCCGACAGACGGGCGTGAGGGGGAGGACACAGTGAGTGAACAAGCGGTGGTCGTCGTTCTCGGTGGGACCGGGGGAATCGGCTCGCAGTTGACTCGTCGCTTGACGGGCGCTGGGACGAACGTCCTCGCCGTCGCCCGGACGGAGTCGGACCTGGCAGCGCTGGCCTCCGAGACAGGAGCCCAGACCCTGAGAGCGGACGCCACGAGCTTCGAGGATGTCGAGAATGTCGCTGGACGCGCCCGCTCCCTGTGGGGACGGATTGACGGAATCGTCAATTGCGTTGGATCCGTGCTCCTCAGGCCCGCCCACATGACATCCGAGGAAGCGTACCGTGAGACGATCGCCCAGAATCTCGATACGGCGTTCGCGGCCGTCAGAGCGGGCGGCAAAGCCATGCAGGAGGGCGGCTCGATCGTGCTCGTGAGCACCGCCGCCGTCCGATCGGGTCTTCCCAACCACGAAGCAATCGCCGCTGCCAAGGGTGGGGTCGAGGGTCTGGTACGATCCGCGGCGGCCACCTACGGGCCGGCCGGGATTCGGGTCAACGCGGTGGCGCCGGGCCTGGTCCGCACTCCCCTGACGGAGCGCATCACCTCCAACGAGCGTGCCTCGGAGGCCTCCCGGGCGCTCCACGTCCTGGGCCGCCTTGGCGAGCCGGAGGATGTCGCTTCGGCCATCGCCTGGCTGCTCGAGCCGGAGCAGGGCTGGGTCACGGGTCAGGTGCTGGGTGTGGACGGCGGGCTCGGCAGCGCCCGGACGATGCCGCGTGGCTGATTCCGGCACGCTCACGCTGCTGACCGGAGCCACCGGCTACGTCGGCGGACGCCTCCTACAAACGCTCGAGGAGAGTGGCGTTCGTCTGCGCTGCCTCGCCCGTCGTCCGGAGTATCTTGACGCGCGGGTGGCTCCCGGTACCGAAGTGATGGGCGGAGACGTGCTCGACCCCGATAGCCTTTCCCGTGCGATGAGTGGAGTGGCCATACCTGGTCCACTCGATGAGCGATGACGGGGACTGGGAGGAGCTGGAGCGACGGTCCGCGCGGGTATTTGGAGAGGTCGCCGCCCGGGCCGGAGTGCAGAGGATCATCTACCTGGGGGGACTCGGAAGCGGGCCCGACCTGTCGGATCACCTCCTGACCCGCCAGGAGGTCGGCCGCATACTGGGCGAAGCGGGCGTTCCGGTACTCGAGCTGCGGGCTTCGATCGTCATCGGTTCCGGCAGCCTGTCTTTCGAGATGATCCGTGCCCTGGTAGAGAAGCTGCCGATCATGCCCACGCCATCGTGGGTCAGTGTACAGGCGCAGCCCATCTCCATCGAAGACGTGATCGCGTATCTGATCGAAGCCCGGACCGTGCCGCTGCAGAATGGCCGGGTGTTCGAAATCGGCGGGAGCGACGTCGTGAGCTATGGCGAGATCATGCGGGAATACGCCCGCCAGAGAGGTCTGCACCGCCTGATGATCCCGGTACCCGTTCTCACACCCACGATCTCCAGCCTGTGGCTGGGCCTCGTGACGCCGCTGTACGCCCGTGTGGGTCGCAAGCTCATCGAGGGGGTGCGCAACCCTACGGTCGTCCGGGACGATGCCGCGCTACGCGCCTTCGCGGTCCGGCCCCGTGGAGTGTCCGAAGCCATCCAGCGGGCCCTGGCCAACGAGGACAAGGAATTCGCGAGCACGCGGTGGTCCGACGCGAACGGCCATTCATCGAAGCGTCCGCGGCGCTACGGGCGCCGGATCGTGGACAGCCAGATGGTCCGGGTGAACGTTCCGCCGGCCCAGGCCTTCGCGCCCGTGAGCAGTATCGGAGGGGACGTCGGCTGGTACCACGGCGACTTTCTGTGGCAGATTCGAGGCTCCCTGGATCGGCTGATCGGTGGCCCGGGCCTGCGTCGAGGCCGAAGGGATCCGGTGGACCTGAGACCGGGAGATGCGCTGGACTTCTGGAGGGTCGAGGCGTTCGAGCCGGACCAGATGCTCCGCCTGCGGGCGGAGATGAAGCTCCCCGGCCGGGCTTGGCTTCAATTCGAGGCCGAGCCGGACAACGGCGGAACCATCCTGACGCAGACGGCCGTGTTTGATCCGACCGGGCTGGCCGGCCTGCTGTACTGGTATGCGCTCCTGCCGATCCACACGCCCATGTTCAGGGGCATGCTCCGCAACGTGGCCCGGGCCGCCGAGAAGCCAGTCGCCGCATAGGCGGTCAGCCCAGGTCCTGACCCCCGAGAGGGAGGTCGCGGATCC
>JBDHBK010000579.1:0-2730 GCA_039592635.1 Gemmatimonadota bacterium | reverse complement strand
TCGATGGAGCTTGGCATGACGCCTGATTCGCTTTTCGCCGCACCGACTGAGCACGAGGAGGCTGCACGCTTCGAGACGTATGGAGCGCAACTCGGGAACCACCCCGACGCCGGTGGAATCCTGGAGTTGTGCCAGGCACTCAACGTCCGGTTCATGCTTCACGGACATCCTGGGACACACCAAGAACGTCGAAGTCCCCGCCAGCGCGTTCCGGAAAGCGCTGGATGGGGAGATTCTCTTCGATGGCTCGTCGATCAAGGGCTTCGTTCGCATTGAAGAGAGCGACATGCTCCTGAAGCCTGACCTCAGGACGTTCCGGGTGTTTCCATGGGGCAATCCGGAGGCCCGGGTCGCCCGCCTGATCTGTGACGTCTACCAACCCGATGGTACCGCTTTCGAAGGCGACCCGAGGCTCTGTCTGAAGCGGGTCGCGGCCCGCGCAGCCGACATGGGCTACGTGATGAATGCCGGTGTCGAGGCGGAGTTCTTCCTCTTCCAGCGCGACGAAGACGGTGGGGCCACTACGGTAACGCACGACGCTGCGGGTTACTTCGACCTCACGCCGATAGACCTTGGAGAGAAGGCCCGCCGGATGATCGTGAACGATCTCGAGGCCATGGGCTTCGAGGTGGAGGCGGCACACCACGAGGTAGCACCCGGCCAGCATGAGATCGGCTTCAAGTACGCAGACGTGATGAGAACTGCGGACGACCTGACCACGTTCCGCTTCATCGTGCGCAACGCGGCCCTCGCGCACGACCTGCACGCTACGTTCATGCCGAAACCCATCTTCGGACAGAACGGATCAGGGATGCACACGAACCAATCCCTGTTCAAGGACGGCAAGAACATCTTCTTCGACGCGGACGCTGAGTTTCAGATCTCGGACGCTATGCGCTACTACATCGGCGGCCTCAAGCTGCACGCCAAGGCCGTGGCCGCCATCACCAACCCCCTGGTGAACAGCTACAAACGCCTCGTTCCCGGATACGAGGCGCCCGTGGACATCGCCTGGTCGCAGCGCAACCGATCGCCGATGATCCGGGTGCCTGCTCGCCGGGGCACCGGCACACGGGTCGAGTTCCGCATGCCGGATCCCGCCTGCAATCCATACCTCGCCCTGGCCGTGCAGCTGGCCGCGGGGCTGGACGGGTTGGAGCGTCAGATCGATCCCGGCCCGCCGGTCGACACGAACGTGTGGGAGTTGAGCAAAGAAGAACGCGCTCGCTACCAGATGGAGACCCTGCCGGCCAACCTCGGTGAGGCGATCGTGGAGATGGAGAAGAACGACCTGATCCGGGAGACCCTGGGCGAGCACCTCTTCCAGAACTACGTGTACGCCAAGAAGGGGTGGGCCGAGTACATAGCCCAGGTGACGCGCTGGGAACTCGATCGCTACCTGACTACCTACTAGCCGGCAGACGATCGCCCGAAAGGTCGGCAGGTCGAGGTAGGCGGCCGGAGTGCGAGACTCTCCGGCCGCTTACGCATCTGGATGCTCCGGTTCTACGGCCCCCTCCGCCACACCTCACACTGCTCGGAGATCGCCTGCACCGCTACCATGAGCGCAGCCAGTCCCGGGTCGTCCGACGACTTCAGTTCGTCGACCAGGTCCCGGATCCGGTTCAACCCGGCGCTACACCGCTCGCGAAACGAGGCCATAGTGAAAGCTGCACCATCTCCCGAACCCCCCTCCTCGATCAGTCCGCGCACGATCCTTCGCCTGGAAGCCTCCAACTGGATCACCAGGCGCCGGGCAGCTCGCTGCTCCCACAGGTCCGCTCCGGCCAATTCCGTCAGGCGGTCCTGGAGCCACGGGAAGTCGATGTCCGAGGCGAGCCCGAAATACACGTCTCCCACCGCTCTCGCTTCGATCCCTGATTCGCGCGACAGGCTGGCCACCGGTAGCAGTCCATCCAGGAATTCCAGGCAGACGAGTCTCCACGCGAGATCCCGCTCCATGCCGTCGGCCATGCGAAGCGCCAGGCGCTCGCCCACCTGGCTCCGCTTGGGCTCAGGAAGCAGATCGCCGAGGCTCGCCTGAATCTCCTGGACGGGCTCGCCGTACCAGGAAGCCAGTTCATCGATCGACTGCCCGAGATCCGCGTTCGCCAGGATCCACCGGGTCGACCGGGCCATGGACTCACTCGTCGCGAGAAGCCATTGGGCCTGGACCCCCGAGGTCACCTGGTGATCCAGCGCCTGCAAGCCCCGCAGCAGTTCCTCGGCTCCGGCGACTCGATAGGCCACCCACCATGCCTTGGCAACTTCCGCCGCGCTGCGATGGCTCTCCCCGATCAACTGAATCAGGCCGGCCCCACCCATCACGTCCACGACGCGATTGGTGAGCTCCGTAGCCGCGATGTTGCTTCGAAGTCTGTGCTCACGGAGCGCGGACTCGCCGGACCGCTCGAGGACAGCGGAAGGGAAATAGTCGCGTGTTAGTCCGAGCATCGCCGGATCATCCAATACATCGGAATCCATCAGGCGGCGCTTCAGGTGCATCTTCGCGTAGGCGAGCATTACCGCCAGCTCGGGCCGTGTGAGAGTCGGCTCCCCCGCTTCCAGGCGGTCGGCCATCTCCTCCCCTGTCGGCAGATGCTCGAGCGAGCGGTCCAGAAGTCCGGCCTTCTCCAGGGAATGGAGGGCGTCACCGAAGCTCGCAGGATTTCCACGAATCCTGTGCTGGTCGAGACTGACGGCCAGGCTCTGCGTGTAGCTGTTTCGAAG
>JBDHBK010000578.1:0-2052 GCA_039592635.1 Gemmatimonadota bacterium | reverse complement strand
GCGTGCCACGAGGCGGTGTGGTACGTGGCGGACAGGGCCGAAGGCCCATGGGTCGTGACGGACGAGGTCCCCGAGGAGATCTACGACATTCCACCCGAGAGCCCCATCCACAATGTGACGTACGTGTACGTCTACGAATCGACGCCCGAGGTGGTGTACGTCGGCTATTACCCGGGATACACCGGGAGCTACGTGTACGGCGGGACCATCGTGTACGGCACCGGCTGGTACTACCCGGGCTGGTACGGTCGTTACTACTACCCGCGGCCGGCGACCTGGGGTTTCCACGTACGCTGGAACCCGTGGTACGGATGGAGCTTCGGGCTCAGCTACAGCACCGGCCCGTTCACGTTCTACATCGGGCGTGGCGGCTGGTACCGCGGCGGCTGGTGGGGTCCGGGGCGCTACCGTGGCTACCGGCGCGGCTACCACCGTGGATGGAATCGCGGAGCCAGGGCCGGCTATCGAGCGGGATCGGGCCCGCGCGAACACACGGGGCCAGGTTGCGCAGGGCCGCGACAACAACGTGTTCTCGGATCGTGACGGGAATGTCTACCGCAACAACGACGGGAACTGGGAGCAGAGTACGCGCGATGGGTGGCAGGGTAACGACGCCGTCGGAGACCTCGACAGGGCCCAGGCAGGGCAGGCCCAGAGGCCGCAGCAGCAGCCTTCGGGCCAGCGCGCGTCCACGGGTCAGAACCTGGAGCGGAGCAGCAACGCCAGGAGTGCCGGGACCACGCGGACGAACAACTACAACAGCCAGCGCTCCCGGTCATCAGGCGGGCGGAGTCGCGGAGGCAGACGGCGGTAGCTGGAGGCGTTGGGGCTGATGGACGACCAGGAAGAGGAGGGCGGCCGGTGGCTCATTCGGAAGCCGCCCGTGCCTCCGCCTGCGGCTCCCTGATGCGGACTGGGCCCCCGGGAGCGGCCGTCGCGGTCCTGTTTGTCGCCTGGATCCTTTGCCTGCCCGGCGCGGCACCGGCCCAAGAGGCGGACCCGCCGTCAGGCGAGGCCGCCGCCGAGCCCGACAGCGCAGCGCAGAAAGAGCCCTCGATCGAGGCCGGCTACGGCGACAAGGGCTTCTGGGTCGGCACCTCCGACGGAAACTTCCTCCTCCACGGCGAGCTACGCTTCCAGTTCCGGTTCGCCTATCCGTACGACGCCGACCCGGTTTCCTTCGAGGCCTTCTCGGGCCCGGACGACGCCACGCTCAAGATCAACCGGGCGCGAGCGAAGATCGGCGGGCATGGATACCGTCCGTGGCTCAAGTACTACATGGAGTACGAGCTCGCCGCTGGAGCTCTCCTCGACTTCCGGTTCATGCTCGAGAAGCTGCCGGCGCTCAAGCTCAAGGTCGGGCAGTGGAAGGTGCACTACAATCGCGAGCGCATCATTTCCTCCGGCAAGCAGCAGATGGTCGAGCGCTCGATCATCACCCGTCCGTTCACAGTCGATCGCCAGGTGGGCGTCGACCTGTACGGCAGGCTCCACGGTGGGGGTGCCGCCGACTTCAGCTACTGGGCGGGCGTGTATACCGGCATGGGCCGCGGTGCCACGAGCAACGACGACGGCCACATGATGTACTCGGTCCGTGGTCAGTGGAATCCGTTCGGGCGCGTGGTCGACTTCTCGGGGTCGGACCTCGCGTATACCGAGAAGCCGGCGGCCCTCGTCGCCCTCGCTGGCAACACGAACCGCAGCCCGTTCACCCGGTTCTCGACCGCCGGGGGAGGACAGCTCGAGGGAATCGAGGAGGGAGAGCCCGGGCAGTACCGGACGTACCAGTGGATGGCCGAGACGGCGTTCAAGTATCGCGGCTTCTCGTGGCAGCAGGAGTTCCACTGGAAGGAGATCGATGACACGGTGAACGAGACGGTCTCCACACTGGTCGGCAACTACGTCGAGGCAGGGTACTTCTTCCACCACGCGTGGGAGTCGTTCCCCGAGTCGCTGGAGGTGGCCCTCCGTTATGCCTTCTACGACCCCCGGCTCGACCAGCCGACCGACCTGCAGCAGCAGTATTCGTTCGCCGTGAACTGGTTCTTCAGC
>JBDHBK010000577.1:0-2529 GCA_039592635.1 Gemmatimonadota bacterium | reverse complement strand
GGGGGCCAAGTAGCCCCAGTTCGCAGGCCGTAATGATGGGGCGGGACCGGTCCCGGAACTCCGAGTTGCGCCATTCCTCAGGGACCTCATTGTCTGCTTGGTAGGTCAAAGCTCCGTAGGAAATGTTCATCGCACCGGCGACCATGCCTGTGGCAGCGACATCCGCCGCATCCCGGGGGTCAATCACTAATGTCTCTGGTTGTTCTTCCATCCGTCGGTGCGCTTCCACCGCATTGACAACCGGTACTTCGGCCATCGCCTCCTCTACCATCTGATTGAAAGTCTTTGCCATGACTTCCTCCTCCGCGCGTGATGAGTGTCGGGCACCGTTCTACTCCGGTCACCCAAGATGTGCATGCTACTCTCGCGACAACCCTCTGAAGTCTTCTACGAGCCCGATCAACACTTCGTCGAACTCGTCGACTCGCTCCCAAATGGATCCGAGATGTCCAACGTCGCCGAGGATATGCGCGGAGAAGCCGGGGGCATACTTCTGCCACGCCTCGACCAAGGTGGGAGTTCCGGCAGAGTTGATCGCTGCGATTGGCACCCGGACGCTTCTCAGAGTCGTCCGCATATCAGTCCGCATCCAGACGAACTGGTCACGGTATGATGCCCACCACTCCTCAGGTACAACCTCTGGAGTACGTGAGATGTAACGCCGCACGAGCGAGGTCGACGCGCTCGGCGAGAGTGCGGATTGCAGCGAGGTCGGGTCACGCCAGTTCTGCCGAGCCCGCTCAAGACGCCGATCAATCTCGTCGTCCAACGGTGCGTAATCAGGGTCTTGAAGTATATCTACCAACACGATCCCGATTACGTCTTCTCGGCCAAGCGCAGCCAGCTCGACAGCGACGGCTCCGCCCATCGAGAAGCCGACAACGACAACCTGGTCCTCGTCGATGTCGTCCAGCACAGCTGCCAGGTCGGAGCCGAAGGCAGCCATACTCCACTCCGTGCGATGCGCCGTCGACTCACCGAAGCTAGCGAGGTCGACCGCCACGACTCGATGGCGGCGGGACAATTCGAAGAGATGTGGCTCCCAAAAGGTCCTATTGTTGCTCCAGCCGTGGACAAGGAGGATAGTGGCCGGACCGCTTCCAAAGCTTGCGTAACTGATCGTATCGCTGCCCGCCACGACCTCCGTGCTCTGGGATGCGGCCTCCGTGTTCGGCGCCAGTAGAAGAATCGCGGTGAGTGCCAGCCCTCGGCATGTACTTGAATACATGAGACCATCCTGGCCTCCGTGATCGGCGCCAGTAGAAGAATTGTCGTGAGTGCGAGCCGTCGGCATGTACCTGATAACACGGGGACCATCCTCCTTGGCGTACGGCGGCCTAACTCATATTTGATGGCCGAACTGCCCGATGGATTCACGGGCTTGGCACGACCTAAAGCGAAATCCGCCTCGGAAGATTATAGTCGGATACTCATCACGCCACAGTCACGGACGAGCGATGTCCAGGTGCGTCCCGACGGCCCGAACCTGTGTACCCCAGTTTGTACCCTGACTATCGGTACTTAGGGGGACTCAGGAGGACTTAGAAGGAAAGCTCCCGAGAGTAAGTCCTACTGAGAAGGACTCTTAGGGACTTAGAAGGACTTACAGGGAAAGCTCAGATCGGTCTCGAGCGTCGAGGCGTGAAACGCCGAGACATTGAGCACGCAGAGCGTGCGAACTACCGGCGCCCTCACCCTGCGGGTAGTCCTCGCTACGCTCGACGGCAAATCCCTGCCCCTCCGCTTTTCCCTACAACGACTTACGGCGCCTGCAGACCTTTTGTCGCGCTACTCCGGTGGGATCACGCCAACGTCTTCCGCATACCGCTCCCAGGAGGCTATCAGTTCCTCCAGCATGTCCGTCATCTGCCCGGCTAAGTCATTGGCCTCGCCCGGATCCTCGTCCACGTTGTACAGGCGCCACTCGCCATCCCCATAGGGCGGGGCTACCGACACCGCCTTGTAGCTGCCGCGCCGCATCCACTTCCCGCCGCCCATCTCTCCCCCGACGTACTCATCATCGCCGTAGAGCTCATCCGCGGAGCCGTTCAACAGAGGGAGCAAGGAGCGCCCTCGCGGTGCTTCGACAGAGCGTCCCCGGTACTGCGAGGGATACTCGAGTCCGGCGAAGTCCAGCACCGTCGGCAGGATGTCCCAGACGTAGGCGAAAGCGTCGGTCTGCCGACCGCCGTTGATTCCCGGACCGCTCACCATCAGGGGGACGCGGATGCCGCCTTCCCCGACAGTCATCTTGTGTTTGTCGAGCGGACCGCCACTGGCGCGCGACCAGCCCATGCCATAGGCGTAGTTCGAGCCCGGGTGGCCTATGTTCTCCACGCTGTAGTCGAACTGAGCCGCGAAGTCCGGGTCGTCAGCGCCTGGATACTCGATCGAGTACCACGCATTAGCCCCGTCGTCGGAGAGGAAGATGATAATGGTGTTGTCGTACTCCCCGATGTCCCTGAGGAAGTCCAATACCCGGCCGAGATGGTAGTCCATGGCGTCTAGCATGCCCGCATACACTTCCAT
>JBDHBK010000576.1:0-2208 GCA_039592635.1 Gemmatimonadota bacterium | reverse complement strand
CGCCTCGCGACGGCGTTGCTGGCCGGCTCACCGCGCGTAGCCCCGGTAGGTCCCGGAGCCTGCCGGGTAGACGCACGAGGGTGGGACCGAAGGGGGGGCGAGTCGGCCCTGGTCCGGGCGCTTCGGGAGGCCGTGCTGCAGGAGGGGTTCAGCAGGGCCTGGGTCGGTGTAGCGAACGTGGCGGTTGTGGCCGATGCCGCGGCAATGCTGGCCAGGCACCTGGACGGCCGGAAGCCGGACATTTCAGCTCTTCCCCAGGGTATCGTGCACGAGGAGGCCACGATCATCGTGTCCCCGGGCGCCGGCCCGGCTTTCCTGTGCCCCCTGCCGCTCTCGGCCCTGCCGCTCTCGGACGAACTGCGTGAGACCCTGCGGACGCTGGGGTTCCACCGGGTAGGAGAACTGGCCCTTCGAGACCGGAGTGAACTGGAAGGCCGATTCGGTCCTGCCGGTGTGCAGGCGCATCGGTGGGCCTGTGCGGAAGACGATCGAGCGTTCCGCTCTCTCACGACGGACGAACTCCCCGAGTCCTCTCTCGAACTTGAGGGCGCGACAGACACGCTGGAGCCGCTGCTGTTCGTGCTTCGTCACCTCCTGCACAGGGTGTGCTCCGATCTGCTGCGCGTGGGACGTTGTGCTTCCCGTCTTTCACTCGAGCTGGAACTGGACGGATCCACCGCCACGCAGCGGGCGAAAGTGCTTCCGGCACGTGCGACGAGGCGAGAAGACCTGCTGTACGACCTGTGTCGCGCGGCCCTGGAGCGCGCGGTGGACACCAGCGGTTGCCTGGCGGCTCCGGTAAAGGGAATCACGCTGCGGGTGGAGGAGACAGCACCTCCGGGTGCACGCCAGGGAGATCTCTTCACGGGCGACTGGCGTGACCCGATGGCGGCCGCCGCGGCTCTTTCGCGTCTGCGTGCCCGACTGGGCGAACAGGCGGTGGCGTGGCCCCATCCACGTGCGATCCACCGACCCGAGTCTCGCAATCGATGGAGACCGGCGGCTTCCGTCGAGACGCCGGAAGAGGAGAAGGCTCGCTCCGATCCGTCCCCGGGCACGAGCCGGATCATGTCCGCGGATGGATCCCTCGAGAGCACGCTTCACCTCCTGCCCGAACCGGTCGAGGTAGAAATATGGGCCAGCAAAGGATGTCCCCGTGAGCTTCGAGATCGCGCGGGGCGTCGTTCGCTGATCGTCGCCGAGGGCCCGGAGCGTCTTTCCGGTGATTGGTGGAAAGATCCGTATCGACGCGAATACTACCGGGCGTGTACGGAAGAAGGGGAGTTGCTGTGGTTGTATCGGGAGTGGAGAAGGAGGGGGAAGGGGAAGGAGGCGAAGTGGTGGCAGCGGGTCGTCCTCTCTTCGCGCTAGTCCTCGCTACGCTGCGGAGACGCGCTCCAAGAGGACGAGCCCGCTCACGCGGAAGGGGGGCGACCGCCCACCAGGAGTGATGAATGATGGAAAATGGCAGTGACTTCGTAGAACTGGCGGCGCGATCGGCATTTTCTCTCCTGGCCGGCGCTTCGAATCCGGAGGACCTGGCAGAGCGGGCGGCGGCCATCGGGATGCCGGCCCTCGCCCTGGCCGACGTGTTCGATCTCGGCGGTGCCGTGAGGTTCACACGCGCGTGTGATGATGTGGGCGTGCGTCCGATCATCGGGGGTGAAGTCCGCCTGGGTGACGGGAAACGGACCGCCTCCGGCCGTGTCGGTGACAGCAGGCTGCGCCTGGTCCTCCTGTCAGAAAATCTCGCTGGATACCACGCGTTATCGGCGCTCATCACCCGGGCGCGCCTGGCCTCTCCCCGGGGCTCTCCGGGGCTCGTCTTTACCGAGATCGAGGGTCGGACCGAGGGATTGACGTGTCTCATCATGACGGAAAATCAACTGCCGGGGATGCCGGGGTTCGTCTACCGGGTCGAGCAGTTGAGGGCCATGTTTCCCAACCGCCTGCACCTCGCCCTGGAGCATCATGGACTTCCTGCCGACGCACGTCGGTGTTCCGCGTGGATCCGGTACGCTCGCGATCTTGAACTCCCGTGGCTTCCGGTCAACGCGCCGCGGTACGCCTGTCCGCGCGATCGAATCGTGCTGGATGCGCTGACCTGTCTCCGCTACGGGACGACCCTGGATGAGGCGAATGACCGGTTGCCGCCCAACGGCGAGTGGTACCTGAAAGGGATCGCGCACATGCGCGAGCGGTGGGGGC
>JBDHBK010000575.1:0-2691 GCA_039592635.1 Gemmatimonadota bacterium | reverse complement strand
GTCGGGGTCCCGCTGGGGATCCAGTACGGAATGTGGGACTTCCGGCTCACGCTGCAGCACATCAGCTCGCACTTCGGAGACGACTACATTGACGACAATCCCCAGGAGGTCTTTCAGAGCTCGCGGGAGGGGTTCGAGCTGTTGGTCGGAGTGCGCCCGGGCTTCCATGGCCGCATCTACGTGGGAGGCGATCTGAACCTGGGACGCAGCGAGGACTTCATTGACGGGGAGGAGCCCGGCGATCCGGTCGTCATCTTCACCACGGTCGAGAAGTGGGCGTTCCGCTTCGGGGCCGAGTGGGACCCCGGCCAGTGGGGAGGCAAAGCCATCGCGCCGTTCGCCGCCGCCAATTTCGAGTATACGGAGTTCACCGAACGGTTTGCCTCGCACGTCGTGGCCGGGGCCGCTTTCCGCATCAAGACGGTGCGGCTGCTGCTCAACGCGGAGTTCTTCGACGGCCCGTCGCCGATGGGTCAATTCCGTACGGTGGACGAACGATGGATCGGAGCCAACCTGACCGTAGAACTGTGATGCCTCGTGCGCGAGGCACGTGAGCACTGGTGACCAACGCTGCCGTTCGGAGGGGACATGACGAATCGGGACACGGATCGACTGGAAGGCAGGATCGCGGAACTGGAGAGGTCGCGGAAACGAGAGCGGCGCCTCGGGCTGGGGGCCATCGTGACGGCGGCCGTGCTGGTCCTCGCCGCCTGGACCCCGAGCGGACCCCAGGACGCCGGCCGGGTGGTCGAGATCAGCGCCGGGGCCAACCACACGTGCGCCCGCACGGCCGGGGGACAGGTCTTCTGCTGGGGATCGAACGAGTTCGGTCAGCTGGGCACCGGCACCACGCGCTTCAACGATCCGACGGGTCGGGGGCGCTGCCTGTCGCCTGACATCCAGCCGGGCACGTACGCGCCGGCCGAAAGCAGTCCGATGATCGACTGCTCCTCGCGGCCGGCACGGGTAGCGATCCCCTAGTTGCGGGCCAGGATCTCTTCGAACAGGGAAATGGCGCGCGGGTCTCCCGTCTGGCCGAGCCAGAAGATGGAGGCCTGCACCAGCTCGGGGTCTTCGCCCTTCGGTATCGTCGTTGGAACGAACGATTTCTTCGAGTCCCTCCGTGGCCTGTTCCCCGGCGAGCTGCGCCAGCCAGAACACGGCACCCTCCCGCGTATCGGTGTCGAGACTCTGGTCCCGTGCCATCTCCAGGAGCTCAGGCCAGATCACCACGTCCGCGGCCAGGGAAGCGGCCCCGATCGCTTCGTCACCATGATCGCCATCGATCCGGCGCGCCAACGAGAGCAGGTAGTCGGCTGCGTCGCGTGTGCCAACCGCTCCGAAATCCGTGCGCGCTGCGTCACGGGACTCGCGCGTCCGCCCGACCCACATGTCGAAATCCACGATCCGTGAGCCGGACTTCTCGATCTCGACCCAGATAGGACCGTCCTGGCAGCGCCAGTCGTCGTGGTCGTGGTCCGCCTCGTCGTCTCCATGGACGCTGATGTGACGGCCATCCCCGCACACGCCTTCCCGGGCCTCGTAGCTGAAGCGCACGCTTCCGTCGGGCGCGTTTTCGACCCGGCGGGCCAGGTCGTCTGTTTCCTGGGCCTCGCTCGCCGGCGGCAGGATCAGCCATGAAAGAACGGCGACGCTCCCGAAGAGCGCCGCCGTCAGGCCCACACCACCCCACTTCATCCTCTTGCCTGCCATCATCCTCACCTCATCCCGTGGGCGGCCGCCCCACCCGGGACGACCGCCGCGCCATTTCGCTCTACTGGTCCAGGATCTCGAGCAGAACGTCCTGGGCTCGTGGATCGCCGGACTGGCCGATCCAGAAGATCGCGTGCTCACGCAGCTCGGGATCCTCTTCGCTGCGGGCGATCTCGAGCATCTTGTCGAACGCCGCCTCGCTGTCGATCTGGGTCAGCGTGAACAGGATGTGCTGCTTCATCTCGATGTTGTCGCCGGCCGAGTCGTACATCTGGCTCAACACTCGGGCATCGACATTCCCGGTCTGCCCGGCCATGAACAGGGCCATCTCGCGGACCTCGTCCTCCTCGTTCTCGTTCGAGAAGATCGCGAGCAGCCAGTCACCGTCCACCGCATCCGGCATCTGAGTCAGCGCGAACAGGATCTGCTCCCGCACTTCTGGATCTTCGACATCGTTGAACATCTGCTTCAGGAGCTGGGCATTCTCGGGTGACGGATGCTGAGCCAGCCCGTGCACGGCCATCCCGCGAATCTCTGGGTCGACGTCCGAACGCGACGCGTAGTCCCTGAGAATCTGGCCGGCCCGCGGATCGTCGGTCTGCCCGAGGGCGAACACCGCCTGCCCCTTCAGGTCCTCGTCAAGGTTCGGATCCTCGAGGATCGAGATCGTGGCGTCGATGGCTCGCGGATCGTCGACCTGCGTCAGCCAGAAGGCCGCCTGTGCCTTCACGTTGGGCTCCGGGTCGTTCCGCACCACGTCCAGCATGACGTCCAGCGTCTGGTCGGACTCGTGCTGACCGAGGATGAACACGGCCTGTTCGCGAAGCTCCGCGGTCTCGGGGGTCCGGTTCTGGAGAACCTGAGTGAGATACGGAATCGCCTTTTCCGGATCCGCCTGGATCAGGGCGTGGAGCGCCATGGCCTTGATGTCGGCCTCGTGCACGATTCGCTCCTGCTCGGCATGCTGGCGTTCCCGAT
>JBDHBK010000574.1:0-2679 GCA_039592635.1 Gemmatimonadota bacterium | reverse complement strand
GACCCTACTGGACGGTGTAGCCCCTGCCTTCGAGGCACACGCTGGCCGCCTTCTTGAACTGGTCGATAGCCGCAGCATTCTGCTCCACCGCGGCCTCCGCGCCAGCATACCCTGCCTGTGCCTCGACTGACTTCTTGGCTCGACGTCCGCCGATGCCGCCGGCCACGGCGCCGATCGCTGCTCCCGTTCCGGCGTCACCCGCGATGGCCCCGATGGCGGCTCCACCGAGTGCGCCGCGGGCCGCTCCGCCGACCGCTGCACCCGTCGTGGCATCAGCCGCCTGTGATTCAGCGGCTGCGGCAGCCGCCTCAGTGTCGACCGATCCAGCCTGGATCGAAAGTCCGGTCTGCGCCTCGGCCCAGTCGGTGCACGCCGCTTCGTCCGCCTGCTGCTGCTCGGGCGTGTTTCCCTGCGCCGGGTAAATGACCAGCCCGATTCCGGACAGCGACACCGTGGAGGAACCGCCCTGGGTGGCCACCTGGGCGCCGGCCTGTGAGGCTGCGGCCAGAACCAGGAATGTGGTGATAACGAACTTGTTCATCAGATTCTCCTTCAGCCTTCGATAGTCAGCACGGACGTCACGGAGCGATGGACTGGTGCGCGTGGCGAGCTCTCCACTCGCCGTTCTCGCGCACGAACACGATCGTGGTACCGAGCCCCACAGGCTCCGAAGTCCATCCTGCTACGTCGGTGTACGTGCCCTCGGACACCGCCATCACGATCGCCACGTCCGGAGAAAGGATGCGAACGTGCTTCTCGATGACCGTCTGCTCCTGGCTCTCGATACCGGCGTACGTGTCGCGGAATATCTCCCGGATGTAGTCGGTTCCGCTGAGCATCACGTCACCCGTGATAAAGGTGAGCTCGCCTTCTCCCTCGGCCATGGCCAGCACGCGATCGGCGTCGGCGCTGCGCGACCCTTCCATGGCATCTTCCAGGATCGACTGGATTTCCGCCACGATCGCCGGGTCATCGGGATCGAATTCCACCGGAGACTGGCAGGAAGTCAACAGTAGTGCGCAGGCGATGGTCGCCAGCATGGATATGCGCATCGGTCATTCCTTCATCGAGATTGAACTTCTGCCGCAGGCCGCACGGCTCCTATATGCTCGGTCACACGTTGAAACTCCGTGCGGCTGAAGTCTACCCGCTGATTCAACATTCGTCCAACCTCGTGCGGGATGGCAGCTGATCGCGAGCGGATCAGCGCTTCACGAACCCGTCGACAACTGTCTGGTCGTAGCGCTCCAGCGTCCTGGCGTGCCACGAATCGTCGATGAGCCAGATGGGTTCAGGGTGGGTCGATTCCCAGGATTCCAACGACCGTCGCAAGGTGGACGTCAGGTCCGGATAATTTGCGGACACGTCATTGGATTCTGATACGTCCGTGGCAAGGTCGAACAGCCAGTGTTCTTCGAGAGGCGTGCGGACGAGCTTCCAATCGCCGGCCCGAACGGCGGCTCCCCACTGCATCTTCCAATACAGGGTGAAGGAGATCCACGCCGTCGTAGGTGCGGTCTCCCGGAAGCGAGGTCTGCGCGGCCGCGGCGAAGGACGGCACTACATCCAGCGTGGATACCGGATGGTCATATGTCTTTCCCGCCGGTATGACCCCGGGCCACGACAGCAGGTAGGCCACCCTGTTTCCTCCTTCCAACGCCGTGCCCTTCGCTCCACGCAGGGGAGCGTTCAGCGACGCGTTGAAGGGCATGGCTCCACCGTTGTCATTCACGTACAGGACCACCGTGTTCTCACGAAGACCGAGGTCTTCGAGGGCATCCAGGACCTTCCCGACGTTGTCGTCCAGTGAACGCATCATGGAGGCGTATTTCGCGCGAGCGGGTGTCTCGAAACGGGGCTCTTCCTCTCCGAGATAGTCCTCCCTCGCATGCAGGGGCGTATGGGGTGCCGTGAACGAGAGAAACAGGAAGAAGGGCCCGTCCTGCTGCCGTTCGATGAAATCGACCGCCCGGTCGCCGAACTCATCCGTGAGATAGGTCAGTGAGTCCGGATGAACCGGGATCATTCCCGCTTCGACGTCCCGGTTCTGACCTGAGAAATAAGGGCCGCTGCCCTTTCGGATGCCGAAGAACTCGTGGAATCCCCTGTTCGTAGGATGGAAGTGATCCTCCAGACCGAGGTGCCATTTCCCGACCAGGCCCGTCGCGTACCCGCTCTCCGACAGGATGTCGGCCAGCGTGATCTCAGTAAGGGGAAGTCCACGGATCGAATCGGGGACGTCGGGATCGGGCCTTCCCGGGAGATTGAGTTCGTGCCCAAACCGCTGCTGATACCGTCCGGTCATCAGGCCGGCTCTCGAAGGAGAACACACGGACGCCGTGACGTATCCGTTGGTGAACCGAACACCCGACGATGCCAGCCGGTCCAGGGAGGGGGTGCGAATATTGTCCGATCCGTGAAAGCCGTAGTCGGCGTATCCCGCATCATCCGAAAACAGAATGATGAGATTCGGTCGGTGCGCGGGAGAGTCGCATGACAGTGACAAAAGGCATATCAGACCCGAAAGCGGCACCCACCTCATTCTCACTTGGATTCGACCACTCCAAACCGGCTGGAGACCACGGATTCGAGCCTGCCCTTCAACTCGCGCATCTGGGCTGCCGCGAGTCGCTGGCCCACGTAGCCTGCAAGGTGAATACACGCGATGACCACCAATCC
>JBDHBK010000573.1:0-2233 GCA_039592635.1 Gemmatimonadota bacterium | reverse complement strand
GACTGTCGGTCCACGCGGCCTGGGTGAAATGGCCTTCGAATCCGGGTATCACGTCCCGGAGGTCGCCGGTCTCCGCGTCGGCGACCATCAAACGCCCCTCCTTGGGGTCGTTGATCGTCTCCGCCGATATGAATGCGAGGTGCGATCCGTCAGGGCTCCACGCAGTAGCCCCGAGTTTGCCAGGGTTGGCGATTCGGGCTGTGATCGCTCCCGAGGTCGGATCGACGATGTGCAGCCGCCGGTGCATGTACGAATCATCGATCAGCGGTGTCGGCGCGAGAGCTACCGCGATCCTGTCACCGGCCGGTGACCAGGACAGGCTGGAGGCGTTGCCCTCGAGTTCGAGGCGCCAGGCGTCTGCGAAGGTCCCGTTTCCACTTCGGTGGGCGATCCACACCCGGGAGAACGGCACGTCCTCCTCGTATGCCACGGCCTTGAATCCATCCTCGCGCAGCTTCTTGCGCATCTCAGGCTCCGCATCCGCGGCGAGAAACGCGATCCGGTCGCCGGCGGGACTGAGCGAGTAGCTGCCGATGGAAGTGAAGTGCTCAAGCAGGTGCGTGGACTCCCCTCCCCCAACGGAAATCGAGTACAGGACGCGGTTCCTGTCCCCTTCCCTGCGAGAGAGATACATCACGCTCGCTCCGTCCGCGGAGAAACGAAGACCGCTGATGTTCACTTCGCCTCCCACGAAGATCCTGGATTCGCCGGTGGTTACGTCGAGCAGATACAGGTGAGACCACGCCGGACCGTCGGCGTCGACGAACGGTTCTCTTGGTACGATGACCGTATACGCGACCCGGCCACCGTCCGGCGAGACAACGATCTGTCCAACAGACCGGATATCTGCGACGCGGTGTTCCGTAAGGACGTCCTGGGTTTGCGCCGGCGCCGGGTGGGGCGAGAAGACTGCGACCGTCGCTACCAGAGTGAATACGATCTGCCTGGCGGACACGAAGGAAACCATCGATGGCCTCCAGAGTCTCGGGTTCGGGCTGGCGAAGCGACGGTCTCCGTCGCTCCAATATCAGAGTGACCACCGGGAAATGTACCCGCCCCCTGCGGCTGCGTCACGCAGGGGGCGGAGACCAGCGGACATCAGAGAGGCGAGTCCTCGAGGATCGCGTGCACTTCGTCCAGAGACCCTTCGTTCCAGCTCGGCGGTGTCTCGTCCTCGGCGACGTGCCAGGTGAGGTAGAAGGCCAGGCGGGCCACCCGCGCGGCCTTGTCAGCGTCGATCGCGTGGGCCTCGTCAGACGGCTGGTGATAGTCCTCGTGATCCCAGGTCGTGAAGAAGATCGCGGGGATGTCCTTCTTCACGAACACCAGGTGGTCGCTCCGGAAGAATGCCTGCTCGGACGGGTCCGGATCCGGGGCGATCGTCAGTCCGAGCTCGGGGTGGTGGGCCGCGATGGTTCTCGAGAGGTCTCCGAGTGAGGTGAACTCCTGGCCGACCGCGATGAGCGTGTCCGGGGCGTTCCTTCCGATCATGTCGAGATTGATGTTGGCGACGATTCCGCTGAGCGGCACCGTAGGCTCGTCGGCATAATGCGCCGCTCCAAGGAGCCCCTTCTCTTCCCCGCTCACCGCCAGGAATACGACGCTTAGGCCCGGTGATTGTAGATCGAGTCGCCCTCGGCGTTGGGCTCGCCGATCCCGACATGATCGAAGTGTGCGGTTAGGACCACGTAGGTGTCCGCGAGATCCGGATCGCTGCCCCGAAGCAGCCCGACCACATTGGGCGGAGTGGAAACGGCCACGTCTCGTGGCGTGCGAATCGTGAGTTCCGGACCCTGCAGCTGAACGGGCCCGGTGATTCCGCCATCCGATTCGTAGGCGGACAGCAGGTCTTCGAGATCTGCGTCCGCTGCTGCCACGATCCGCTGCGCCACGTCCCATGTCACTCCCAGCATGGGAACCGGCTGGTCCGGAAGGCCGCTGCCATCGATCTGGCCCGCTACCATCGCAATCACTTCCGGCGGCAGTTGCGGATCGAGAACGAGCACCAGCGCGGCAGCTCCGGCCTCTCCTGCTGCCCGAGCCGCCAACAGGATTTCCATTCCCATCGAGGGGGGCGTCGTGACCATAGCGATTCGGCCCGTAGACTCCGGTACGGAATCGCCCAGAAGCACGGAAATCGGCCCGAGGAACTCGATTGGGCTCGTTACCACCTCGTCCGCGGATGGCAGGACGAAAAAGTCAACCGCGTGCTTCAGGATCTCCGTACTTCCGC
>JBDHBK010000572.1:0-2441 GCA_039592635.1 Gemmatimonadota bacterium | reverse complement strand
CTGGCCGCGGTGCTGGCCGGCTGTGATGCGCTGGTGACCAACGACACGGGCCCGATGCACCTGGCGGCGGCCCTGGGCACGCCGGTGGTGGCGCTGGAAGGTCCGGCGGACGTGCGCCAGACCCGGCCGCTGGGAGCCAGGGTTCGGCTGATCGGACGATTCGATCTTCCGTGCGTACCGTGCGTCAAGAACCGGTGTCCCCGCACCGGCCCGGGCACGGAGTTGACGGATGCCCGAAACGAATGCATGTGGCTGATATCGGTGGACGAAGTGGAGAGAGCGGCACAGGAACTCCTGGAAGGGAGCAGGCCCGGTGAGTGACCAGAAATACATCGTGGGCGTGGATCTAGGCGGAACCTCCATCAAGGTGGGAGTGGTCCCGTATGACGGGGGCAACGTGCTGGGCATGCGCTCGATGCCCACGAACTCCGACCACGGCGCCAAATTCGTCGTGGACCGCATGGTGGAAATGATCCGGGGCTGCATGCAGGACGCCGCGCTGGAGGAGAACATCCCGGAAGAAGGGTTCATCGGTATCGGGCTCGGCTCGCCGGGGCCCCTGGACCGGAAGACCGGCACGGTGATCGAGACGCCGAATCTCGGCTGGAGGAACTTCCCCCTGCGGGACCTGATCTCGAACTCCATTGGTCTCGAGGCGGAGCTGGACAACGATGCCAACTGCGCCACGATCGGCGAGTGGTGGATGGGAGCGGGCCAGGGTGTGAAGACCCTGATCGGGATCACGCTCGGCACCGGTATTGGAGGCGGCATCGTGCTGGACGGCCGCGTGTTCCACGGGGCCGCCGACGTGGCGGGCGAAGTGGGCCACATGACCATCGACTCGACCGGCCGCAAATGCAAGTGCGGCAATTACGGTTGCCTCGAGGCATACGCGTCGGGGCCGGCCATCGCGGCGCGCGCGATCGAGGGCCTCGAGACAGGCGATACCAGCCTCCTTCCTTCCCTCGTGAACGACGACCTCAGCCGGATCACCGCGGAAACGGTGTACGAGGCGATCGTGGCGGGAGACCTGTACGCCAAGGAAGTGATGCGGGAGACCGCCAAGTTCCTGGGAGCCGGCCTGGCCAATCTGATCAACATCCTGAATCCGGGCATGGTGGTGATCTCCGGCGGAGTCACTCGTGCGGGCGAGCACCTGTTCGAGCCGCTGCGGGCTCAGATCCGGCGCAGAGCGTTCCGCCACGCCGAGGAGAGCTGCCAGATCGTGAGCACCACGCTCGACGGAAAGGCTGGCGTGATCGGCGCGGCGTACATGTTCCGGGTCGAGCGGTTCGGGAGCGACTGACCGATGCCCCGCCTCGGAGTCCTGGGGACCCTCGTCTGGGACAAGATCCACGGTCCTGACGGGGGCGAGGTGGTCGAGGACTGGGGCGGAATCGCGTACTCGCTCGCGGCATGGTCGGCGGTCGCGCCACCGGGCTGGAGCCTGGTGCCCATCATCAAGGTCGGGGCGGACATCAGCGAGTCCGCTGGCCAGTTCCTGGGCTCGAGTTCGTGCGTTCGGTTCCCGAGGCCAACAACCGGGTCAGCCTGTTCTATCACGATCGGTCGCGCCGCTGTGAGAAGCTGACCGGTGGCGTGCCGGGCTGGACCGCTGCGGAGATCGAGGGGGTGGCCCTGTCGTGCGACGCGCTGTACGTGAACTTTATATCGGGCTGGGAATTGGATCTCGCAGCCGCGGAGGCCCTCGCGACCCGGTTTGAAGGCCCGCGGTGGTGTGACGTGCACTCGCTGATTCTCGGAGTGGGCGACGGGGGCGTTCGCGAGCCGCGACCGCTCCAGGACCGGGCCTCGTGGCTCGAGGCGTTCGACGTCGTGCAGGTCAACGAGGACGAGATCGAGATGCTCTCTCCTGCAGGAGGGAGCCGTGCGGACCGGATGCGGGGTCTGCTGGCTGATGGCCCCGGCGCAGTGTTCCTCACCCGCGGCGCGGCCGGAGCCGAGTGGGTGATCCGTCCGGATGCCCGGTGGCCGGAGCCGAATGGCGGAGCGACCGCCGGGTCGGCCCCCGTGGAGGCGATTGCTCCGATGGGCGCCACGGATCCGACGGGGTGCGGCGATGTGTGGGGGATCACCTGCTTCACCTCGCTTCTGGCGGGCGCGGGAGCGGCGGAGGCGGTACGGAAGGCCAACCGGCTAGCGGCGGCGACAGCGGCGAGGCAGGGAACCATGGGATTGTCGGAACGATTGACGGAAGTCGCGCGAGCGGGGGACAGCGAGAGGTGAACAGGATCGTATGAGCCGCGTCATCGAGGTGCCCGACGTCCTCGACCACAAGGGTTTCGAGGTACTGATCCGGGCGCTCAACCAGGTCACGCAGGAGGAAGCCGCGCGCGTGCTTTTCAACGCGAAGCACGTGCGCTGGACCTCGCCGTACGGCTTGATCGGACTGCTGGCGGCGGGCCGCGTGGCACGTGAGC
>JBDHBK010000571.1:0-2050 GCA_039592635.1 Gemmatimonadota bacterium | reverse complement strand
CAGGTTGACGCTGTCCGCGGGTGTGCGGGTGGACTTCCCGATGTACAACACGGATCCGGTGGACAACCCGTTCTCGAGGAGCCTGACGGCCATTAACGGGGAAGGCGAGAGCGTAGTGGTCGACCAGAGTCAGCTCGCGGGCACGCAAGCGCTGTGGTCGCCCCGCATCGGCTTCAACTGGGACGTCACCGGCGACCGCTCCACGCAGCTCCGCGGCGGTACCGGTATCTTCACCGGCCGTCTGCCTTTCGTGTGGGTCGGAAACGTGTTCTCGAATCCGAGCTTCAACCCCAACATCTATCACCCGGCAACGAATCCCGGCGTGACGCCGGTCGTCACGAGCGGGCCGCGCGAGGGTAGTGGAGGAGAGAACTTCACGCTGCAGCAGTCGTTCGACGGCATCGCGGCGATGGACCCCGACTTCAAATGGCCGCAGATGTGGACGTCAAATATTGCGATCGACCAGCGGCTTCCGTGGGACATGGTAGGAACTTTCGAGTTCATCTACTCGAAGGACATCAATGCCATCCACATGGAGAACATGGACATCCCGGCTCCGGTGGGAACTCTGGCCGACGGGAGACCCAACTACGCTCTGAACCGAAACAACGGGGCGGACCCCTTCAGCTCCACGTCGATCTACGTGCTGAGCAACAACGACGAGGGTCGCAACTACAACATCACGCTGCAACTTCGGAAGGCGTGGGAAAACGGCCTCGGGCTGGGACTGTCGTACGCCTACCTGGACGCCACCAACACTCTGAAGTCGACGGAGATCGCCAGTGTGTTGTGGAGCGGCCAGCCGACGACCGGGAATCCGAACCTACCGATTGCCTCGCCGTCCGAGTTCGGTCAGCGACACCGTATCGTCGCGACGGGGACGTACTCGGAGAGGTGGAGCGATCTACTCAGGACCAGCTTCGGCCTGTTCTGGGAGGTGGCCGAAGGCAACTCGTTCGCCGGAGGCGGCGGGAACCGCTACTCCCACATCTACTCGGGTGACGTGAACGGGGACGGTGCGACCAACGACATGATCTACATCCCCGAGGGACCGGGCGACATCAACCTGGCGGATCCCGCCCAGTGGACGGCGCTCAACGCGTTCATCGAGCAGGACCCGTACCTGAGCAAGAACCGCGGGAAGATCGCCGAACGTTTCGGACTGCTGAACCCGTGGTACACGGACCTGTCGCTCCGGATTCTGCAGGACTTCATCTTCGGCAGCGGCGACACGGACAACGTCCTCCAGGTCAGCATCGACTTCGAGAACATGCTGAACATGTTCAGCTCGAGCTGGGGTGTGCGCCAGGTCGCCAACTCGGCAGCGACAAACCCGCTGGCGTGCACGACGTTCCCGTGCACTATCGACGGGGCCGGGCGGCCGGAGCTCTCGTTCAACGGTGTGCAGAACACGTTCGTCGATGACCTGAGCGAGTTCTCGCGCTGGCGGATTCAGTTCGGCATCCGGTACTTCATGGACTGATTCACTGCCGCGACGAATCTAGAACAGGTAGCCCAGGTCGATCTCGAGGCGCACCGCATCGGCGTCGCTGCCGGCGGTCACCATCAGCCTGGCGAACCCGATCCGGGAGTTGATGCCGACGCCGGCGCCGAACCCGGTGATGAAGTCGCTCGAGTCGAAGCGCCATTCCTCGGGAAGCGCCGCCGTGTTCCAGCGCCCGAGCGCGAACAGGTTGGGCACGACCTCCCACTGGAGCCCGACGTCCAGCATCTGCAGGTGGCGCCCCCGGCTCTCCATGACCCGCTGGCCCGCGAACGAGAACTGGCGATCCGGATACAGGTAGAACGAGTTTACACCACCGACGAAGAACAGGTACTGCGAAGGCAGGTCGGCGCCGTCGGACGTGCCCAGGGTCACGCGCCCGCGCAGCGAGACCGCCCGCGAGACGGGAACGGAGGCGTCCACATCCAGCACGTGGTGCGAGAACCCTCCTCCGTCTTCCGCCAGCGCACCGTCCCCCCATTCGGTCTTGCCGAGGACCCGCACGCCGGAGCGCGGAAATGCCAGCCGGTCCCTGGTGTCCACCTT
>JBDHBK010000570.1:0-2819 GCA_039592635.1 Gemmatimonadota bacterium | reverse complement strand
GATCATGAATCCCAGCCCGGTACCCGAACCCTTACCGGCAGGAGCCAGAGGAGTGTTCTCTCCGTCCGCTCTCAGATCGTCGGCGCTCGGCAGGTCGACGGCCGGCGGTGCCAGGAGTGCGGCATGGTATGTGGACACTGTGAGCACCGCGATGACGGACCCCGAGTCCGAAACCGGCTGCTCTTCGGCGACCAGCTGGCTGGCCGGCTGGGGGTCAGGATCTTGAACATCCAGCGATGACTCCTGTGCAGCGGCAGCCAGGGGGGTCATCGCGAGCGCAAGCGTCAGGGCCAGGAATCGCAGACTGAACTTCGCGAGCATGATCGGCTCCGTGTCGAAAGGTAGGTGAGGCAATGATATGACACGACTCGACGAAACTCGTCGGGCAAGGAGTATTCCGAATGTTCGGCATTCGCATGCAAGTCGTCAACTGACCGGACAACAATCAATTGTGCGGACGAACTCGGAAGATGGGGCGCTGACGCTACCGACAGAATGGCCGTCGCAAGGTCGACGACGGGACATTCTGGCGAACATGGAGCAGAAGGCTTGTCAGTTGACGGGCCTTCTGCCACTCGCCGGAGCCGAGACTCTACATCAGCTACCCGGAAGAGGGAACAGAAACTGGACCTGGACCCTCAGCTGCCAGTCGGGGCCGAAGTCGGGCTTCTCGACGAAGTAGTAAGCCTGGCTCTGGACGTTGACGGGAAGCTTCCCGAGGAAGAAGACTTTGCCGCCACCGGCACCTACCGGGACGCTCCATTGCTGACCCTCAGGCGCTGTCCAGTCTACAGTGATGATCGGTGCGCTGTTGGCATACCAGCCGTTGCCGAGCTGGTAGACGATGAAATACTGGAGGAGACCGTTGTTGACCTCGTCGGCCTCCGAGTCGCCGGCGAACGACCAGACGTTGTTGGCGAGCAGCCCAACGGTCCAGTCACCCGGTTGGGCCAGGACGACGCCCGATATTCCGGCACTCCACTTCTCGGACCCGCGCTCCGAACCCCCGGACGGAAATACCACCACCGGACCGAGACCCCACATCGTGGACCCCTCGGACGGTACGTAGAAAGCCGTGAACGTGATGTCGGACAGTCCCGACGAGAAGCTTCCGCTCTCGGAACTGAGGTCCGGCAGCCACACGAACGGGAAGATGGTGCGCGTGACGATCTTCCCCCCGGCAAGTGGAACGACCGGCTGAACGTTCAGTACGTTCACGGAACGGTCGTACGGACCGAGTCCGAAGTCAGTGTTGTTCTGAATCGGGAGGCTGACGAGGTTCGCGATCGGATTAGCCGCTTCCTCTGCGAGAGCCTCTCTATCGGCTGGTGATTCCTGGGCCGCGAGGCCGGTGCTGCTCGCGAACAGGAAGACGATTGCCGCCGCGGCCATGCCTCTGGTAGTCATTCGCAAACCCCTCATGGATGTAAGTACGACGCCATGGTCCTCAGCTGCGGGCACTCAACCGCCCTTGCTGTCGTACCAGCTCGGTCCAACCCCCATGTCGACCTTCAGGGGGACGTCCAGCTGGTCTCGGGCACCTCGAGCAGAAGTTCGTCATGCACCTGCAGCAGCATGCGGGCGCCGGTGTCGCTCGTCGCCAGGCGGCCGTGCAGGCGAATCATCGCGATCTTCAGGAGATCGGCCGCGGTTCCCTGGATCGGCGAATTGGTGGCCAGGCGCTCGCCGAAGCCGCGGACGCCCGGGTTCCTCGACCGCATCTCGGGAATGTAGCGGCGGCGACCGAGGAGGGTCTTGACGTAGCCGCGCTCGGCGGCCTGTTCCTTCATCTCGTCCAGATAGCGGCGCACGCCCGCGAAACGCTCGAAGTAGCTCGCAATGAACTCATCGGCCTGGGTCCGGCTGATCCCCAGCTGGGCGGCCAGGGCTACCGGACCCTGTCCGTAGATGGTGGCGAAGTTGATCGTCTTCGCCTGGTCGCGCATGCCGCCGCTCACCGCGTCGGCGTCCACTCCGAAGATGCGAGCGGCCGTCTCCCGGTGAATGTCCCGGTCCGCCCGGAAGGCCTCCACGAAGGCCGGGTCCTCGGACAGGTGCGCCAGCACCCTGAGCTCGATCTGGGAATAGTCCGCCGAAAGGAACAGGTAGCCTCCATCCGGTACGAATCCCTTACGGATTTCCCGCCCGAGCGTCGTCCGGATCGGGATGTTCTGCAGGTTCGGGTCGGAGGAAGAGAGACGCCCTGTGGCGGCCACCGTCTGGTTGAAGGTGGTGTGGATGCGGCCCGTCTCCGGGTGGACCAGGAGGGGCAGCTTCGACACGTATGTGCCGTCCAGTTTGTCGAGTTCGCGGTATTCCAGGATGAGCCGGGGGATCTGGTGGCCCTGGGCGGCCAGTTCGCTGAGCACCCCTTCGTCCGTGGACGGCCCGGTCTTCGTCTTCCGCAGCACCGGCAGCTCCAGGCGCTCGAACAGGAGCTCTCTCATCTGCGGCACCGACCGGAGGTTCACCTCTCCTCCCGCCAGTTTGTAGATCTCCTCCTCGATCAACGCGATCTCGCGGGTGAACCGCTCACGGAGGGCGTCGAACACATCGAGGTCGATGCGGACGCCGGTCTTCTCCAGGTCGGCCAGGATCGGGACGAGCGGCATCTCGATGTCTTCCAGCAAATCGAGCATCGAGTGCGCTTCGAGCTCCTCTGTCAGCCGGCCATACAGGCGGAGTGTGTAGTCCGCGTCTTCGCCCGAGTAGGCAGCCGCCACCTCGAGCGGTACCTCGGCGAACGGGATTTCACTCCGGCCCGATCCGGCCACATCCGCGTAGGACGTGAGCTTCGCCTGGAACCGGTCGAGGGCCAG
>JBDHBK010000569.1:0-2427 GCA_039592635.1 Gemmatimonadota bacterium | reverse complement strand
TCTGACGCTCGAAGCGGAGCAGACCACTCTCGACGCGTTCGGTTCGTGGTACTTCGGCAGCGCGACGGTGACCGGCCTGCAGGAACCGGAGACCGCCGACGTGCTCGTCGCGTCTGCCGGAGTGTTCTCCGCGCTGCGGCTATCCGCATCTCACGGCCGTCTCCTCCAGGCACGCGATGGAGATCCGGATGCTCCCCTGACCGTCGTACTCAGCCACGGCTACTGGACACGCCGCTTCGGGGCCGATCCCGCGGCGATCGGTCGCACCTTGATGGTGGATGGCGTGAGCACCGAGGTGGTCGGGGTGCTGCCCGAGGGCGTCGGCTTCCTGGACTACGAGCCGGACCTCTATCTGCCCGTCCGCATCGACTCCGAAGACGCGGCGCTACTGAGCTTCGACTACAACGGCCTGGCCCGGCGGAAGCCGGATACCAGCCTGGAAGCGATTCACGCCGATCTGGCGCGGCTGATTCCCCTTTCCGTCGAGCGGTACGCGTGGACGACTGCGGAGCGCGCCCAGGAATTCGGACTGAGGCCGAACGTGCATCCGCTACGGGAGCAGGTGGTCGGTCGGGTCGCCCGCAGCCTGTGGATCCTGCTCGGAGCGGTCGGACTGGTTCTACTGCTCGCGTGCATCAACGTGGCGAATCTGCTCCTGGTCCGGGCAGAGTCTCGTCGCCGGCACTTCGCGACCGAGAACATGCTCATCAGCCTGGCCGGTGGCGCCGCGGGAATCCTGCTGGCGATGGGGCTGCTGAGGCTCCTGCTGCGAATGGCACCGGCAAACCTGCCGCGACTGTCGGAGATCGGTCTCGACTCGACGATCCTGCTGGCCACCCTCCTCGGGTCCATCGGCGTCGGACTTCTGTTTACGCTGCTCCCGCTGGTCCAGAGGAGAGAAAGAAGCCTGTCGGTCGCTCTCCGTGACGGTGGCCGGGGAGGCACGAGCGGAAGGTCGGGGACCCGGGTGCGAAACGCCCTGGCCAGCCTCCAGGTGGCCCTGTCGCTGGTGCTGTTGCTGGGGTCCGCCCTGATGGTCCGGTCGTTCCTCACGCTTCGTGCGATCGATCCGGGGTTCGACCGTCCGGAGGAGGTCGTGACCTTCCGGCTCTACACTCCACGGGCGCAGACGCCCGAGGACGACGAGGCGATCGAGATCCACCGCAGAATCGTGGAGAGCCTGGAGTCGATCCCGGAAGTCGAGTCGGTGGGCCTGGCGTCCGGTTTCACCATGGAGCTTCGGAGCAACACGAACGAGCTGTACGCCGATGAATCGCGGACGGGCGACGCCTTCGATCCCTCCATTCACTACAAGGCGATCGGAGGGGACTACTTCGAAGCGATGCGAATACCGCTGCTGGCGGGTCGGACGATCCGCTGGGACGACATCACCGACCGTCGGCCCGTGGGGCTGATCACGGAAAACCTGGCCGTCCGGCACTGGGGAAGCCCGGCCGGAGCCGTGGGCAGGCGTATTCGGCATTCGACCGAGGATCCGTGGCGGGAGGTCATCGGCGTCGTGGGCAACGTGCGGGACGCGGGGATCACCTCTGAAGCCCCCGGCGTGGCCTACTGGCCCATGGCCGTGGCCGAGTTCCTGGGCTCTCCGAGCTGGGTGCGACGCAACCTGGCGTACGTGGTACGTACCGGAGTGCTGCCGCCCACCGCTGTGCTGCCCCAGGTGCGGCAGGCCATCTGGTCCGTGGACCCGGACCTGCCACTCGCGAATATCCGGACGCTCGACGAGGTCGCCCGGCGCGACATGGCTCCGACCCGGTTCATGATGACGCTGCTGCTGGTAGCGGCCGCAGTGGCCCTGGTTCTCGGTACGGTGGGGGTGTACGGAGTGATCTCCTACGCCGTGTCGCAACGAACCCAGGAAATCGGCATTCGCATGGCGCTCGGAGCGACGGCGGGCGACATCAAGCGGCTGGGACTGCGGCACGGACTGCTGATCGCGCTTGCGGGTGGGGTCCTCGGGGCGGCCCTGGCGGTGGTGCTGGGACGGACGATCGAAGCCGCGCTGTACGGTGTCTCACCGTCGGACCCAGTGAGCGTGGCCGCGATCGCGACGGTCCTGGGAGGCGTCGTGCTGCTGGCCAGCTACGTGCCGGCGCGCCGGGCCACCCGGGTCGAGCCGACGACGGCACTGCGGGCGGAGTAGGCCCTGGCGTTGCCGTTCAGAGCAGGCCGAGCCCCCGCGCCTCCAGCAGCGCAGCCCGGCCGGCCTCGAGCACTCCGTCCGCGTCTCCCGCGGCCGACCCCACGTTCTCCAGGGCACGCTCGAGGCTTCGCCGCAGGCGCTGCTGGCCGGGATCGAGCAGTCGCCCTGCAAGGCTGACCATGGCTGCCGCATCTCCCTCTTCGCATGCCACGGCCATCCGTGGCAGGAGGGCAAGCCACTGCAGCGGGTACACGATCCCGCCC
>JBDHBK010000568.1:0-2402 GCA_039592635.1 Gemmatimonadota bacterium | reverse complement strand
TCCAGTCCCAGGTCGACCGTCGCGTCGCCCGCCGACGAGTCGATTTGCACCAGCGCGAGCCGGTCCAGGTGCTCGACCGTTGATTGCGGAGGCAGAACGAGGGCCTCCGCGGGCAGAGCGCCCTCATCTCCCGTTTGATCCCGCGCCTGGCGAATCTCCTCCCACAGCTGGACCCGTCGCGGCTCGTCGCACGCAGCTCCCTCGAACAGCAGCAGTGCCTCCTCGGGCAGCAGCTCGAGCAGACTCCTGCGCTCGGCCGACGTGCCGGCCTCCTCGAACAGCTCGGGCGAAAGCGCGACCGGGAGCACCGTCGCTTCCTCGAGCTTCAGGGTGGATCGCTGGGACAGAAGGTCGAAGCGACGCAGGGATTCGACCCGGTCGTCCCACAACTCGATGCGAAGCGGCTCGTCGGCGCCGAACGGAAAGACATCGATGATGCCGCCCCGAACGACGTAGTCTCCCAGCTCACGAACCCCCGTCGTGGCCTCGAATCCCATGGCGTCCAGTCGATCCGCCAGATCCGCTCGCGACAGCCTCTCTCCTGCCCGGATCGTCAGCCCGAACCCGCCCGTCGTACTGACCGGGCTACGCTCCACGAGTCCCCTCGATGTCGTGACCAGGATTCGGGCGTCACCCTCCAGCAACGCCGAAATGGCGTCGGCCCGGCGGCTCGAGATCTCGACGTGAGGGTCGGCTTCCTCGTAGGGCAGGGTCTCCCGCTGCGGCAGATAACGAGCGATATCGGACGTGCCGAGAGTTTCCAGGTCCGCGAAGCGCAGTTCCGCTTCGCCGGGCGTGTCCGCAACGAGGACGACGTGTCGTCCGGTCTCGCCGTGGAGCGTGGCCGTGAGGAGGGAAGGTGCGGCCCCCGGGAGGCCCCTGACCGAGACTCGTTCTCCGGGCGCCGGCCACAGCAGGTCCCGGCGTTCGCGAAGCAGCGACTGGAAGCTCTCTCGGATCATGACCGGTTGCCAGACGCTGGGGTCCGCTCTGAACGTGTGAGGCGCCTTCCGTGGGTGGCGAGCGCGGCCTCCAGGAGGACCAGTGCCAGGGCGACCGCCAGCAAGTACGGCGACACGAGCCGGCCCCGGCGGCTGCCGTACATCGAAGCATTCCACTCCGCTTCTGAGCGTGCCTCCACGACGTCCGTCGAGCCGACGGCCCGGCCCAGGTCGGAGGCCGAGGCCGGCCGCAGGTCCGACTCGGCGGCGGGCACCGTGGCCGCAAGCAGGGATGTGCTGCCATCCGCCATGTACACCGTGTGTATCCCCGCGCGCAGCGGGATGTATGGACTTCCGCCATCGACCCGGACGCGGCTTCCGCCGGGCGCGGCGACCGAATCAGCCCCGGCGGGAACGGTCCACGTGTGGCCGGCCGAAACGGGCGCGGGCAGACTCCCGCCGAGCCCCGCCCACCGGAAAAGCACGGCCTCCATCAGTGGTAGCATCACGGCCGTCACCGGCAGCTCCGTGGATTCAGGAGCGAGAGGGCTGCCGATGAGGACATAGCGCTGGCCCGCCACCTGCCCGGCCACGATCCAGGGCGACTCGTCGACCGCCTCGACGAGAACCGTATCCGCTTCGACTCCGGTGCTCCGCAGGCGATGACGCCCCCGCACACGGATCGCCTCGATTCCAGGCAAGTCGTCTGAGGGGGCCAGGAGTGTGCTCCCCGGGACATCCACGACGTCGACCTTCCAAGGCACGCCCCGGCATCCAGGCGGCTCCTGGCGTCACCGGGAGTCCGGCTGGTGAGACTCCCTCCACGAACCACGCCTCCGCGCCCGCGTCGCGCCCGGGATTCACCAGACTCACTTGCCCGGCCCTGTCGAGCGTCTCGAGGGCCCGCGCGACGTAGCTGTCCGGTGGGCCGATGTGCTCGATCACCGGAGGATCCAGGGTCCTCAGGATGAAGTGTCTCCGGTCATCCGATCGGAGGCCCGACGCCGGAATCTCAACGGATATGGCGCGCTCTCCGGCTCCCGGATCCTGAAGACGAAAGACGGCCGCGCCACCGGATTCGGCCCGGACGATCGAGACCGTCTGCCCACTCACGCTGAGGCGCACTTCGAGCGTGTCGGTGGTCGGGTCACTCGAGGCCAGGACGACGAATACCGCCCCTTCACCTCCCGGGCCGGGCGGAACCGGGCGCACCTCAACGACGGCCGTGTTGGCCGAACTCACGTCGATCAACGAAGCTACGAGCCTCGTATCGTCAGGAAGTTCGAACGGTGGTCCGGTAAGGGAGGAGGCCTGCAGGTCCGACAGCAGCACCACTTCTCGCGGTCGGCCCGATGCAGGCGGCAGGGTGCGGAGGGCCTCACGAAGCATCGCTCCGAGGTCTACCGTGGCGTCGGTCGCCTCGACACGTGCGATCGCCTCGGCCGCGTCGGTCGCCGGGAC
>JBDHBK010000567.1:0-2049 GCA_039592635.1 Gemmatimonadota bacterium | reverse complement strand
GTTCCCGTATACAACGAAGAGGCCATCCTTCCCGAGCTCAACCGTCGCCTGGTGGATACGCTGGGTGGCCTCCCGTGTGACTGGCGCATCATCTACGTCGATGACGGCAGCCGGGACGGGACCCCGGACCTGCTGGCGGGATTCGCGGCCGACGATCGTCGCGTCGGCGTCGTTCACCTGTCCCGTAACTTCGGCCAGCAGTTGGCAATTTCGGCCGGCCTGGCGACGACAGGGGCCGACGCGGTGGTGCTTCTGGACGGCGACCTGCAGGACCCTCCCGAGGTGATACCGCTCCTGCTCGAGAAGTGGGAAGACGGGTATGACGTCGTCTATGCCCTCAAGCGGGACCGAAAGGAAGCTCTACCCAAGCGGGCCCTGTTCAGCCTGTTCTACCGGGTTCTGCGTCGGCTGAGCAACGTGGACATTCCAGCCGACGCCGGGAATTTCTCCTTGATGGACCGCTCGGTCGTGGACGTGATCAACACCATGCCCGAGCGCGACCGGTATGTATCAGGACTGCGTGCGTACGTCGGGGGCAGGCAAACCGGCGTGGAATTCGAGCGCGCGGCGCGATACGCCGGACAACCGCGTCAATCTCCGCTCAAGTTGATGCGCATGGCGACGGACGCCTTCTTCGCCTTCTCCGAACTGCCGCTCCGGCTGGCCACGATCATGGGATTTATCGTGTCCGGCGTCGCCTTTGTGGTGCTTCTCAACGTCCTGTACCAGAAGCTCATTTCCGGCGCCGCCATCCTCGGGTGGGCGTCCACCATGACGTCCATCCTGTTCCTGGGAGGGATCCAGTTGATCGCCGTGGGTGTGATAGGTGAGTACATCGGCCGCATCTACAACGAGGCGAAGGGCAGACCCGCCTGGGTCGTCGGCCGGTATCGGAACCTGTCGGGCGGGGCCATCGAGTCCGCCGGGCCCCTGCACGACGAGCGCGATTCCGCTTGACGATCCCTCGCAGCCGGGTCTGGCGGATCTTCGCACCCCTGAACCTCCTGCTGGTGGGCTTCGTTCTCTCTTTTGCCGGCCTGCGGATCGCTCGTCCCCAGACGCTCTTCTACTACACCGAGGGCCCGGTGCTGGGGAGCCTCGCGGCCCTGGAGTCGGGCGGCCTGCCAGATCTCTATCCCGCGGACGGCTGGTTCGAACCCCCCGTGGTACTGACGCTGTACCCGCCCGCCTACTTCCTGGGCGCGGCGACCCTGGACCGGTGGCTCGGGAGCGAGGGCACCTTCACCGGACTCCGGATCGTGAGCGCCGCGGCCCTGCTGGGGTTGCTGGCCCTGCTCGCGTTGCACACGCTCGGGCGGCGAGCTCCTCCGGCGTGGATTCTCGCTCTCGCGGCCACGCTTCTGGTGACTCCGGGCGTGTACAGGCTGGCCGGGGGCGCGCAGGCCGATACTCTAGCGATGGCGCTGACCTGGCTGGGGATAACCGCGGCGCTGGGGACCCGGACGACCGGCGTTCGCAAGGGAGCGCTTCCGCTGGTGGTGGCGGCCGCGGCCTTCCTTCTCGCCTTTTTCTCGAAGCAGAGTTTCGTGACGGCTCCCGCCGCGCTGGCGGTGACCTTGCTGCTCGAGAAGCGAATCCGGGCCGGGGTCATCTTCTCGGTCGGCCTCGCGAGCATCGCTCTCACAGTCGTGATTTTCCTGGATGTCCCGTAGTCGCGGTCTTACTGACATCGCGCGGGCAGTTTCGGTTAGGCTTTCCCGAGATCTACCTGGTCGTGAGCACATGCCTCCACACAGCCGCGATGCTCAAGACCGGATCGAGCGCCAACTACCTCCTGGAGCCCATGTTCGCTCTGCTGTTGCTGGCCGTGACCCGCGGACACCAACCCGTAAGCGCCATCCCTTCGGCCGCGGTGGCCCTGCGCGACCGGGCACCGTCGGTCCATTCTGCGTTCGCCGTCCTGCTGGCGATGGTTCTTGCGGTCCCGGCGACTGTGGCACTACTCGAGGAGGCCCGTAGCACGAGGGCCTGGATGGCGCGTGCCGGCCAGACAAGTGTGGCTGAGTTCGAGGGATACCCGCTGGTGGA
>JBDHBK010000566.1:0-2187 GCA_039592635.1 Gemmatimonadota bacterium | reverse complement strand
GTTGTGCGACCAGTTCTGGATCGTGGTATAGCGGAAGCGCGCTCCGGGCTTCACGATGATCTCGATCACGCCAGAGTGGAACGAGTCGGTGGTATAACTGGGAGCCGTGCAGCCCTCGATGTAGTGAGCCTGGGCCTCGTCCTCGACGATGATCAGCGTGCGCTCGAACTGCCCCATCTGTTCCGAATTCACCCGGAAGTAGGCCTGGAGCGGGATGTCCACCTTCACGCCCTTCGGGATGTAAACGAACGACCCGCCGGACCACACCGCGGAGTTCAAAGCTGCATACTTGTTGTCCTGCGGTGGGACGATGGTGGCGAAGTGCTCCCGGAAGATCTCAGGGTAGAGCTTGAGGCACGCCCTTCGGGATGTAGACGAACGACCCGCCGGACCACACCGCGGAGTTCAAAGCCGCATACTTGTTGTCCTGCGGTGGGACGATGGTGGCGAAGTGCTCCCGGAAGATCTCGGGGTAGAGCTTGAGGCCGTCCTCGATGGACTCGAAGATGATCCCCTGCTCGGTCCACTCCTCCTTCAGCGAGTGATACACCATCTCGGACTCGAACTGGGCTCCGACACCGGCGAGGATCTTCCGTTCGGCCTCGGGAATACCGAGCCGCTCGAACGTGGTCTTGATCTCGTCCGGGACGTCATCCCAGGACCGCTCCATGTGGTCCTGCGGCTTCAGGTAGTAGTAGATCTCGTCCAGGTCGAGGCTGGCGACGTCCCCGCCCCAATCCGGAAGCGGCTTGGAGTAGAAGATCTCGAGGGCCTTGAGCCGGAATTCCAGCATCCACTCCGGCTCTTCCTTGTGCGCGGATATCTGCCGTACGATGTCCTCGCTCAGCCCTTTTTTTGCCTTGAAAACGGGCTTTTCCTCGGTGACGAATCCGTACTTGTATTCGTCGAGCCCGATACCCTTGATGGCTTCATTCTGCGGCATATTTCAATCCTGCCTTACCCTCTCGTCCCGTTCCAGCGGCGGACGATCCGCCGCCGTTCTCGCCCTTCGACCCTGTTCAGCCGACCGTGGCTGCCTCGGGCTCCTCGTGCAGCCAGTCGTAACCCATCTCTTCGAGCCGATCAGCGAGCTCGGGGCCCCCGGAATGCGCGATCTGGCCGTTCAGCATCACGTGAACGTGGTCCGGGCGCAGATAATTCAGGATCCGCTTGTAGTGCGTGATCAACAGCACACCCATGCCCCCGTCGGTGTCGCGAATCGTGTTCACGCCTTCCGAGACGATGCGCAAGGCGTCGATGTCGAGACCGCTGTCCGTCTCGTCCATGACTGCCATTTTCGGCTCCAGCATGGCGAGCTGCAGGATCTCGTTGCGCTTCTTCTCGCCGCCGGAGAAGCCGTCGTTTACGTACCGGGCGGCGAAAGCAGGATCGACCTTGAGCATCTCGAGCTTCTCCATGAGGCGCCGCTGGAACGCGAAAACGTCCATGTCCTCACCTTCCTCGAGTCGCGCGACCGCAGCCGTGCGCAGGAAGTTCGAGATGGAGACTCCGGGAATCTCGGCCGGGTACTGGAAAGCCATGAACAAGCCAGCCCTGCTGCGCTCGTCCGGTTCCATTTCCAGGACGCTCTCGCCTTCGAGAAGCACGTCTCCCCCGGTGACCTCGTAACCCGGATGCCCGGCAATCGCCTTGGCCAGCGTGCTCTTCCCGGAGCCGTTCGGTCCCATGAGCGCGTGCATCTCGCCGTGGCGAATCGCCAGGTTGACGCCGCGGAGGATGTCGGTATCCTCGCCCTCCACTCTCGCGTGAAGATCCCGGATTTCCAGCAGATATTCAGCCATTCCCGTCCACTCCCATGCCGTTTCGAACCTTCTGAATCATACGGGCCGGAGGGGTCATGTCCGTCACCCGTCCGGCCCGTCGTGTCAGTCGAAAGCAATTCTCGATGCGGTCATAAGATACACTAGTTGAGAACGAGTTTCAAGTGGTGTCTACCTGCTTATGACAGCGCAGTTCCGCATCTCGAGAGACGGTGTACTCGGGGTCGCCTCGGCCGTAGTTTCGCGGAGGAGGCGTACTCAGCAGAGGATCGCCAGCAGCCAGACCAGGAGGGCGCTCGATGCACGCCGCTTACTTCCGCCGACATGGCGGGCCGGAGGTCATGGAGACGGGCGAAGCGCCGGAGCCGGTCGCCGCGATCGGCACGGTGATCATCTCGGTTCGGGC
>JBDHBK010000565.1:0-2620 GCA_039592635.1 Gemmatimonadota bacterium | reverse complement strand
CTGACGCGGACGGGGGGGTTCTGCTCCAGGCGATCGAGGACTGGCACGAAGCGCACCCCGGTCAGGACCTCGTCGGGAGGGCGAAGTACCGGCAACCCGAGAACATCGAGTGGGACGACGAAGCGTACCGGGGGGACGCCTACGGAGCCTTTGCCTGGGGCGCCTACGTGGCCGACATCGAGGTCGATCTGCGTACTTTCGCGGTTCGGGTGCTCGACTTCGTGGCCGTACAGGAAATCGGCCGGGTGCTTCACGAGACCCTGGCTCGCGGTCAGATCCAGGGCGGCGTGGTGCAGGCTCTGGGCTGGTCGTTGTTGGAGGAGTGCAAGTGGGCGGACGGAGCGTTGGAGAACGCCCAGCTCACCAACTACCTCATCCCGACGACCGCCGACGTACCGCCGATTCGCGTCGGTTTCCTGGAGGCCCCGTATCCGCACGGCGCGGGCGGGGCCAAGGGAATCGGCGAACTGCCGTTCGACGGCGTGGCTCCGGCGGTCGCCAACGCGGTCGCCTCCGCCCTGGGCGTGGATCCCACGTTTGTGCCGCTGACACCCGAGAGCTTGATGGACCTGGCGCTGCACGGCTCCGAGCCCGAAGGAGGCGCGCCATGAGCGATCACGGGATCGAGATCCGGCTAACGCTCAACGGCGAATCCATCCTGGCCCGCGTCGCCCAGGGAGATCGCCTTCTGGACTTCCTCCGATATGGACAGGGACTGACGGGGACGAAAGAGGGGTGCGGCGAAGGCGAGTGCGGAGCACCGTCCTGCTGGATGGTCTGCCCGTAAACTCCTGTCTCATTCCAGCCTGGCAGGCACGGGACCGATCAGTGGAAACGGTAGAATCGGTCCCCGAGGATGAGTTGTCTGCGCTTCTCGAGAGCGGCGCCACGCAGTGCGGGGCCTGCACCCCGGGAGTCGTCATGACGGCCTGGTGGGTGCGCCGCAACCGAGACCTGGTGGGCACGCACGACCTGAGAGAGCTGATGGCCGGCAACCTCTGCCGGTGCACGGGCTACGATGGGATCATCGAAGGTCTCGAGGCATGGCTCGACTCCGCGCCGTCGAGTGACGAAGATTCGGGAGGGGGCACGTGACCGTCTACCTCCCGCGCGACCTGGACGAAGCGTTGGACCTGCGCGCCCGCTGGCCCGAGGCCACGCCGATCGCCGGCGGCACGGACCTGGGCGTGCACTGGCCGCAGCGAATGGCCGGGCAGCCGGGCGACTGGCTGGACCTGTCCGGTGTGTCGGAGCTCCGGACACGTACCTGGACGGACGATACGCTCGTTATCGGAGCGGGAACCACGTACTGGGACGCAGTACGGGATTTGAAGATCGCTGAGGCGCTTCCGCTGCTGATCCAGGCCGCACGCCTGGTGGGCGCCGTTCAGATCCAGGCACGGGGAACGTGGGGCGGCAACGTGGTGAATGCCTCACCGGCCGCCGACGGAGTGCCCGTGCTCATGGCGTACGACGCGGTCCTCGAACTCCGGTCACGGGTCGGGTTCAGCCTCGTCCCTCTGTCCGAGTTCTACCTTGGCTACAAGCAAATGCGCCTCGGCCCGGACGAACTCGTTACCGCGATTCACATCCCCCTGAGGACGTACGACTTCGAGTGGTTCGAGAAGGTCGGTTCCCGGTCGGCCCAGGCTATCACCAAGGTGGGCGTGGCGGTGACCCGAAGAGCGGCGGAGTGGAGGGTCGTCGCGAACAGCGTCGCTCCCGCGGTCTGCCGTTGTCCGTCGGTGGAAACCCTGCTGGCGCAGGAGCGTCCGGTCTCAGGTCCGTCTGACCTGGCCCCGGCCCTGGCCGCCGACGTGTCGCCCATCGACGATATCCGTTCTACCGCGAGGTACAGGGCCGAGGTCCTGGCCCGCGTCCTCTACTGGGGCCTGCGGGACGAGTGCCCCAACTTCACCTGAGCCGGCGGAGCGCATGCCTGAGCTTTCCTTCCACCTGAACGGCGAGTCGCGAAGCGTCGAATACGAAGAGGGAATGCACCTCCTCGACGTCCTGCGGGACGAGTGCGGAGTCACGTCCCCCAAGGACGGTTGCGCCCCGCAGGGAGCCTGCGGCTGCTGCACCGTGATGGTGGAGGGCCGCGCCATCCTGAGCTGCCTGCGAAAACCCGAATCCGTAGAGGGCGCGTCGGTCACTACCCTCGAGGGAGTGCCGGAAGGCCAGCGCCGAGTCCTGGCGGAGGCCTTCGTTCGCGAGGGGGGACTCCAGTGCGGCTACTGCACACCCGGAATTGCCGCGCGGGTCGTTTCACTGCTCGATCGGAACCCGGAGGCGAACGAAGAGCAGGTTCGTAAGTCGCTCAACGGCCATATCTGCAGGTGTACCGGCTACCAGCGCATCGTGGACGCCGTTCTCACCGCCGCCGACGCGTGGGAGGACGGGACCCTGCCCGATGGCCGGGATCCGAGGCGGGCCGACGTCTTCGGGGCTTCGAGGGGACTCCGACGGGCGTCCCCGACATACACTGATGGGATCGGCGGGAATAGCCTGCGATACCGTGGAGCCGAGCAGACGCTGGGAGACAAGCCCTACGTCGCCGACATGTCGATCGACGGCATGCTTCACGGCGCGGTGGTGCTGAGCCGGCACCCGCGAGCCG
>JBDHBK010000564.1:0-2025 GCA_039592635.1 Gemmatimonadota bacterium | reverse complement strand
CAGCTTCTCTCTCGATACCCGGTAGCGGTCGAACAGCGGCCGGCTGATCGACCCGGCCACCAGAACCGTGATATTCGACTCGATGAAGATGATGACCCCGAGGAACCAGGCCAGGATCTGGGCCTCGCTCCGATCGCGAAGGTGAACATGATGACCCGGGCGTTGCCGGGATCGGTCACCGTCGTCACGGTGGCATCCACCGCCCCGGCAAGGCCGGCGATCGGATTCCAGCCGAGGATGATCGTCCACCCGATCCAGATTCCGGCCGCCAGCGACAGGTAGACCTGGCGGGTGTAGATCGCGAGTCCGATCGCGAGCAACGGCGGCAGCAGAGACAGGGCCCCGAATTCTATGACTTCCTCCCGTGGCGAAGCGTTTCGGCCGTCTGCAAGAAACCGGCTGGCGCCGGGTTCGTCAAACCCTGTCCCCCGCTGAATCGCTCAGCGCCGGGATACCCAGCGGCTCCGGGAATCGTAGAAACGCAGGCGCAGCTCAGCTCCCTTCGTGATCCCGATCCGGGTCGTCGTGACGAGAGACCGTGCCGGAACAGGAGCCCCTCCCTCGATCCACACGGGCGGCTCGTCCAGCGGGTGCCCCTGGAGGTCCGACCCGATTCCGAGTGCCTGGACCAGCCGTCCCGGTCCGTTGGTCAGCTCGTCACGACCCCTTCGGGATCGCATGTGGACCGTGCCGCACACTGGCTCGAGCGCCCGGATCAGCACTCCGTGAGGGCTGCCCTCGACATCGGTCACCGCGTTGAAGCACCAGTGGATGCCGTAGTTGAGGTGGACGTAGGCCGTGCCGGGTGGACCGAACAGACCCTCGTTGCGGCGAGTACGTCCGATGCTGGCAGCGGCATGAGAAGCCGGATCGTCAGGGCCTTCGTAGGCTTCGACCTCCACGATCCGTCCCGAAGTCAGGACTCCGCCCACTTCGGACACGAGCAGGGCCCCGAGCAGGTCGGGCGCTACCGCGCGGGCTGGACGCGCGAAAAAGGGCGCTCGAAGCGCCCCTTTTCTCTCACCACTCTCCATCAAAATCGCCTGGAGCGGGCTGCTTAGCCGTCGCTGGCCTCGCGCTCCGCGCGCCGGCCATCGATCACCGCCTGGGCCCTGCCCTTCGGGATAACGCCTTCGATCCGGCCCGGCTCGTTGTCGATGACATCGAGCACTCGATCCCCGAACTCCTCTACCAGGCGCTCTGCCGTGCGTCGCCCGACCCCCTGGTAGCCGCGGGCCATTCGCTCCACCATGTCCTCCTGGGTGGAGGCCATCGTCTTCGAGGCACCAGAAGCCGACTTTTCGGCCGCCTTCTCGGAAGCCGCATCGCCACCCTCGACGCTGCGAGCCCTGGACGAGCCACTTGAAGCGGCGGCGCCCGTACCCGACGCACCGGACCCGACCGAACCGCGTCGGAAGCGGCCCATCGTGCGGGTCGTCGGCCGCGCTGGGGCCGCGTCCTTCTTCTCATCGACCGCGACGTCTTTCGCGGGCGCCTCATCCGAATCCACCGGACCGGGAACGACCTTGGGACCGGCCTTCGGCTTCGGGGCCCTGCGCCCTCTCGTCAATCGAGTCGGAACCACCTCGGTGGCGCTCTTCTCGGCAACCGGCTCCGCGGCCGGCGCTTCTGCGACCGGCGCTTCCGCAACGGGCTCAGGGGCCGCCTCGGCGACCGTTTCGGCCGCAGGTTCCTCGACGACCTGTGCATCGCCGGCATCGGAGCTGGAGGGAACCTCGGCGGCGTCCCTGCCGGACCCGCGAGAGCCCCGGCCCCGCCGACTGCCCGATCGGTCGCGGCGGCCTCGACTGCGGCCCTTCTCTTCCGTTGAGTCTTTCGCCTCCGCCTCGGCCGCAGGGGCCTCCTCCGCCGCCGGCGCACTGCCGGTGACGGCGGAAATCTTGTAGTTGCCCTCGCCGGTCCTCTCGAGGGTGATGACCTCTTCGTCGTGCGCCTGTCTGAGAAACCGCGAGAACTTCCGGAAGCCCAGGGCTGCCTCGTCGAAGTCGGGGTCTTTCTCCACCA
>JBDHBK010000563.1:0-2006 GCA_039592635.1 Gemmatimonadota bacterium | reverse complement strand
GCTGATCCTGGACGTGATCGACCGTGAGAAGAAAGAGCTGGTGTGGCGGGGGAGCGCGACCGACACCATCGACGAGATGAACTCGCCGGAGCAGCGCGTGCAACTGGTCCAGGAAGCGGTCAGCAAGCTGCTGAAGGACTTCCCGCCCAGCTGATCCGGCGACATGCCGGGCCCGGGCGACCTGTGCCGGGCCCGGACTCAGCGCTCCCAGTACCTGGCCTTGTGAGGCAGGATTCCACGCAGGCCTCCCGTCGGATCCGCGACGTCGCCCAGGTGGCGGGGGATCACGTGCACGTGCGCGTGGGAAATCGTCTGGCCAGCCGCGAGACCGTCGTTGATACCGACCGTGAATCCGTCCGGCCGGTGCATCAAGGAGAGCTCCGCTCGAACCGTGGCGAGCAGATCCCACAGCTCGTCCCACTCGGCCCCCTCGAGGTCGAACACGCTCTGGACGTGACGGCGCGGCAGGACCAGTGTGTGACCGTCGGCCGCGGGGTACATGTCTGGCGTGGCGATCGTGAGTTCGCGGCCGATCCAGATCCGGTCGGCGGGAGGGTCGCAGAACGGGCAGTCCAGATCCACGGCGGGCTCCTCGAATGGGTACGATCTGAAAGTACGGCGAAGCGGCCGGGGCGGCACCCTTTGCTCTCGGCTTACGGCGGTACCGGACAGGACCACAGGGAGGCGACGTGGCAGAAGGCCAGCCGGCGCATGAACCGACGGCCAGCGTCAGGGCCTGCTGGGAACCCCACGCTCTGGCGCTGCTCGCCTTCGAGCGGGGACAGCGGGACGCGAGCATTCTCGTCGTCGACGATCTGGGCGACACCGATGTACTTCCGGCGCGCTGGTTCTTCCGCGGTGAAGAGGACTTCCCTTCCCTCGAGCGGCGAGCCCTGGATCTCTGCGTGGGCAGCGTGCTCGACCTGGGAGCAGGAGCCGGCTGCCACGCCCTCGTGCTGCAGGAGCGGGAACATCCCGTGTGCGCGGTCGAGATCCTGCCCGAGCTCGTGGACCTGCTGCACCGGCGGGATGTGGCCGACGCGCGGACGGGGAGCGTTTTTGCTCCACCGGCCGGCCAGTGGGATACGGTCTTGATGCTGATGAACGGCTGGGGACTCCCGGAAACACTGTCGGGACTCGCACGCTTCCTCGAGGTGGTGGATCGCCTCGTGGCCCCGGGCGGGCGCATCATCGCCGATTCCACGGATATGCGGCGGCTCGCCAGCAGCTGGCGATCGGAGGGTGGAATCCAACTGGCGCTTCGTGAGGATGGCCGATACGTGGGCGAGATCCAGTTCCAGCTCGAGTTCGGCGGCCGGCGGGGCGACCCGTTCAGCCAGCTGTACGTAGATCCCGATACGCTGTCGGTCCTCGCGGAACGCGCCGGGTGGAGCGTCGAAATCGTGGACCGCGGCGAGAACGGAGCCTTCCTCTCCGTCCTTCGCCGCTCTGGAGAGCAGGTCCAGTCCGGCGTACCTTTCGAGGCACCGTAAACCTGAGGATGGATGAGAATGACGGACACCGACGGAAGCCAGGACCCGCAGCGGCCGCAGGCGCTGCGCATCGAGACCGAGGCCCTGTCGCCGGAAGCCTCGCGCCAGATGTACAAGGCGATGCACAAGTCGCTGCGCGAGTTGTGGGCCGTGGTCGATGGCCTGGCCGCAGTCATGCCTCCGCGACCGACGTACTACCGGGTGACCATCTTCGGTTCGTCACGGATGCACGCGGGTGACGAGCTGTACCTCGAGGTCCGACGGCTGGCACAGGAACTGGCCGCGATGGGGTGTGATATCATCACAGGCGGCGGTCCGGGGCTCATGCAGGCGGCGAACGAGGGCGAGCTCCTCGGTGACGTCGCCAACCGCACCTACTCCATCGGACTCAACGTCGAACTCCCGCACGAGCAGGCCCCGAACCCGTTCGTCGAGAAGCTGTACCACCACGGGACCTTCTTCTCCCGTTTGCACCACTTCGTACAGCTGTCCAGCGCATTCGTGGTGATGCGA
>JBDHBK010000562.1:0-2006 GCA_039592635.1 Gemmatimonadota bacterium | reverse complement strand
GCACCCCGATATCGGGGAACTTTGCCCGGCATTCGGAGACCGACATCTGCACCTCGAGGAAGCGCTCCCGCATCTCAGCGAAGTCCGCGCTCCACGAACCGTCATCGCTCATCACCTCAGCGTGGTTCGTCACGCACACGTGCCGGACGCCACTGTCCGCTGCCGCTTCGCAGTGTCGCTCGAGCGGCTCACGGCCGTCCGAAGACCTATGGTCGTGAAAATGGCAGTTGATCACGCCAACACCTCCCGCAGTGCTTCCAGGAATCGATCGTTTTCCTCCGCCGTTCCAACGGTGACCCGCAGACCTCCGTCCAGCCCCGTCATGCCGCTTCGGTCCCGCACGATGACGCCGTGCTCGTTCGCCAGGCGGCGTTGCGTCTCCGCGGCACGCTCCGTGAAGAATAGCAAGAAATTCGCATCCGACGGCAGGACGCGGAGCCCCCTGTCAACCAGCCCCTGCTCGAGCCGCAGCCGCTCCGCCACCAGCAGGTCGCGCGCGCGCTCCATGGCTGGCGCATGCTCGAGCGCTTTACGAACGGCCTGCGCCGAGAGCAGCGAGAGCGGGTATGGAAGTCCGACCCGGTTCATGGCGTCGACCAGCTCCGGAGCGCCCGCCATGTATCCAACACGGGCGCCCGCGAGGCCCCAGGCCTTGGAGAACGTGCGGATCACCACCAGACGTTCGGTTCCCATCCCGCTAACGGAATTCGAGCCCACCTCCCGGACCAGCGACTCGCTCCGCGCGTCCGATCCGGCGAATTCTACGTACGCCTCGTCGACGGCCACGAGACATCGCGTTCGGCGTATGACTTCCAGAACGCGTTCGCGGGCCAGGAGGTTGCCGGTCGGGTTGTTCGGGGAACACAGGAACAGGAGCGTGCATCCGTCGGCCGCCGCCACCGTGGCTTCTACGTCCAGATCGAACCGTGCATCCAGCTTGACACCGCGCACCAGCGCGCCGTGCGCTTCCACCCGTTGGGCGTAGACTCCGTAGCTTGGTTCGACGACGGCCACCGGCGACCCGGGTTCGACCAGGACGCGAATCAGAAGGTCAATGACCTCGTCCGATCCGTTGCCGAGCCACAGCCGGTCGCCCGGAACTTCCAGCCAGGCCGCGAGCGCGGTTCGCAGTTCGGCGTTCGTCGGATCGGGATAACGATGAAGCTCCTGGTGCACGTCCGGAGCCGACGGGCCGAGTGAGTTCTCGTTCGCATCGAGGAGGATCCCTCCCCGGTATCGGGAGCGGGCCGTTACGTACGCCGGTACTCGGGCCACGTGCCGTCTCAGCAACGGCTCGATCTCACTCATCGTTGCCTCTCGCGTCGTACGCGGAATCCCCGAAGCGAGCTCGCACGGAGGCAGCGTGGGCAGGCAGCCCCTCCCATTCGGCCAGCGTCTGGATCGAAGGGGCGAGGCGCTCGAGCCCATCGCGGTCGATCCGCTGGACCTGCATCCAGCGGCCGAAGTCCGCCACGGAGAGTCCGGAGGCACCCCTGACGCGACCTCCGGTCGGAAGCACGTGGTTGGTGCCGCTGCAGTAGTCCCCTGCGGCGACGGGCGCGAACCCGCCGACGAACACCGACCCGGCGTGGCGTACCAGATCCAGGACGTCCCCGGCGTCCCTTCGTTGGATTGACAGATGTTCCGGGGCCAGATCATTGACCCAGCGCGCGCCGGTCGAGTCCGACGGCGCGATCAGGATCGCTCCCCGGGCCAGGCTCGACGTCGCGGAGTCTCCAGGAAGGCCTGCCAGCGCGTCGAGGCGAGCTCCGGCCCGTTTCACTAAGGACGCCGCGAGGCGATCGACCTCCGAGTCTCGAGCCCCGTCGTCGCTCAACACCGCGGCGACCAGCGAGTCAGGACCGTGCTCTGCCTGGGCCAGGAGTTCGGCTGCCACCCAGTCCGGGTTGGCCTCCGAATCCGCCCAGACCGTCACCTCCGAAGGTCCAGCCGGAAGGTCTATGGCCACCTCGTCGAACAGCGCGAGCTTGGCCGCGTTCACCCAC
>JBDHBK010000561.1:0-2011 GCA_039592635.1 Gemmatimonadota bacterium | reverse complement strand
GTTCCCACGGTACCGTCCGGCGTCTTCGCCCGCCAATGCCCATACAGGTGGATGATGCCCACATCCCCGAAGATGTCTACGTAGATGGGACGGAGAGAGGCCCAGTCGTCACTCGTCTCCCGGATGACGTGCCAATTCCGCTGCACGCCCACGACCAGGGCCTCCGGCGCTCCATCGGCTGTCCACCACCAATGTCCGCGTTCGTCCTGTGGGCAGGCGTCGAAGAACTGGGCAGGCGTTTCATCGGCTAGCGCATCGACCCAAGCGTCCCAACATGCCGTGACGTGGTCAATGAGGCCCTGCTGCTCCGCGTTCCATTCCTGGGCAGAAGAGGCGAGAGGGGTCATCAGGAGCAAGACCGCTCCGGCGAACAGGAGTGAAAAGTACTTGCGCATGGCACACCTCCGGTGTGGCGCGGAACTGCAAATGCGGCGGAGTCAGGTCAGGAGGGGGTACTGCGCAAGCTCGCCACGGAGTGGAAGGAGAATAGCATCCCGCCCTCCGCCTCGCTCGTATCGGGAGCCGCCTCGCTGACGGGAGTTCGCTCGATCCTGTCTCGCTCGGCCTCCCACAGTTGGCCTGCTGCATGGTGGCTCGCGTCCCAGTGGAGATCTTCATCGACGACGCACCCGAACGTGCCGCACGAGAATCCCGCTTCCGGACGGGCCGTGCGGCTTATCCGTGAGGGGGCTCGCACGGAGAGCAACCCATCGCCCTGTGACAGGGCCGAATCAGTCCACTGCGGTCAACTGCCGCTCAGGTCGTTCGATCCGATAGATCTGCAGATACGGAACGTCGAGTTCGTCCGTCTTGGTCCCGAACATACGGTTACCGCCGCGGAGCCCTCCGACTGGCAGGTCGGGAGGGGCCGCGACGACACCGAGGTAGCGCCCCTGCCTGTCGAATACGTCCCAACCCGGTCCGGGTCGCACTCTGAAGCTAGCGGTCAACGCCTCGACCTCATCTTCCGATAGATCTCGGATCGGCCGCACGTGCCTCAGCCACAACGTGCCGTCCGGTCCGTTCTGGAAGCGCCGGTAATAGGGATAGTAGTCCGTGAAGTGAATGGTATTCCTGATCTGCTCGACTCGCTCTGGCGTCCGGTCGCCACTCTTCAGCATATCGTCGAAGCGTGCCATTAGCGTGCCCTGTTCGGCCACCGTGAACGGCATCGGCTCCCGGTGCAGGCGGACGATCTTTTCAGGCTGTCCGCCAGGCAGTCTCCAGGTAAGCTCGTACGTGTCGCTCCGGCCCGTCACGAGTCCGCTGTCATCCCATCGCTGGTCATGGTCGGGGAGCCCTGCGTAGTACCACCTTCGTGGCTCTCCGTCGACGAACCTGAAACTCTGTGCGATCGGAACCCGGCCCAGCGTATCGCCCAGTGTTCCGTCGAGGTGGCGAACGACGATCACTTCCATCGTGTCCGCCATCGGCTTGTCCGGCTGTTGAATAGGGGCAAAGCTGGTACTGATCAGGCCCGACGGTGAAGTATCCCAACCGCTGGTGCGCCATTCGCCCTCGGGCCGAATGCTGAAGTTGCCCAGCCAAGTGCCATCGGGAGCCAGCCGGTGTGTCTGCAGGTTACGCCAGTCGACCACCAGTAACGTGTCGCCGTAGCCTCGGAGCAAGTCGAGAAAGCCATCCCCGAATTCCCGCGGACCATTACCCCGTTTGCCCACCGAATAGAGGTGCTCTCCCTCGGGGGAATAGAACCGGATCTTCGACGCCATGGCGTCAGCGATGACGATACGCCCGTCCGACATTGCGGCGCGGCCTGAGATCTGCCCGAACTGGTACTCGGGCGGGCCCTCGCGCATCCCGATCCGAATGTCTTCGACGAGTCGCCACTCCTCTCCGGGCTTCCACAGCGGCTCGCCGAAATTGTCGACGATCTGAATACCGGCGCTGTCTCGGACGGAGCCGTCCCACTTCCCGGCCGACTGCGTCTCGGACACGCAGCCAGTCAAGCCGAGGGCTGGCAGCAGGCAAAAACAGACAATGGAGAGCTTCG
>JBDHBK010000560.1:0-2012 GCA_039592635.1 Gemmatimonadota bacterium | reverse complement strand
TACTGCAGAGGAAGCCATACGAGGCGGTCGTCTCCCCACCAGGCCTTCGACTGTGCGCGGGCCGCCTCGACAGCGTCGAGCACGGTCTGGAACACGTACCGCACTGCTTGAATTCGATCGGGCGGAACGACGGAGCTCTCCTCGGCCCACTCGGTCAGCACCTCCATGGCCAGATAAGCGAGATCGTCCGTCGTGTCCTTCTTCTTCCGAACTCCCAGCAGACGGTCGTACGGAAACAGCACTTCCTCGAGCAGCACGGCCCGGGCCATCCCGGCCACCACTTCACCGCCGGGCGTAGTCACTCCAAGCGGCAAGCCTTCACCCGAAAGCGCGATCGAAAACGCGCGCGCGACTTCCGCGTGGTACGCCCTAAGCTCGGCGCTCGACGTATGCGAGCCGCCGAACATGGGATCGGAGCTCGCGAGACGGACCCCGATCTCCCGAACGTAGTCCGTGAAGGCCGCCACGGCCTGGTCTCGCCGCCGGCCGGTCTGGTCGAGGTATGGGACGGTGAGCCGGTTCAGCCAGTACGAGGTCTCCCGAACGTTGGCCAGCACCGGTTCGAGAGCCGGCTGAGCATGGTCGATCGGCTCGAGGGGGGGCCGATCGGGAGACACTGGATAAGACATGGGTCCTGGTCGCGTCTTTCCGGCCCATCTCTGTCCGATCGGGAAGTTGAAACCCACGTTGAACGAGCTCCGAGCCGGGAGCCAATCGACCGTGACCTGGCCGCCCCGCGTGATCACGCCGCCACGCCGGAGCGGAATCGACAGGCGCATCAGGAACGGGAGGCTCCCGTCCTTGAAGCTCCAGTCGACGCCAAACCCCAGCCAGATGAACGGGATGGAGAACAGGGCTCTCGCGCCCCCGTCGATCTCACTGCCCCGCAGACCGCCGTATCCCTCGAGCTGCAGCGATGCCACGCTCAGGACGGGACTCAGCAGGTCCTTGCGGATTCCCGCACTCAAGTACGCAGTGAAGTCCGAGGCCTGGTTCTCATAGTACCCACCGGCCGACAGGCCACCGTACGGCTTGAGAGACGACGGCTGACCGAGCGAGGTCGTCATGCCGCCCTGGTCCAGGGGAAGGTCCTGCGCACCGGCTGGAAGGGCCGGGAACACCCAGGCCGCCAGAAGGACGACGAGCTTCCGTCGAAGCGTATTCACTGTCTTTGTTTTCTCCCGGCCCGGCGCATCGTGCGCCGGGGCCTCCGCCGTCAGTTCACGCCGAGTTCGAAGCCGAACAGGGTGCGGAGCCTTCGGTACACGTATCTCGGCTCGACATCCTCGCTCTCGTCGTCGAGCACATCAAGAAGCTCCGGCACCGACGAACTGCCCCACCCGTACCCGGCGCCGAGTGTCAGGCGGGCGCTACTGACCACTGACCTGACCCCCTGAAACGCTACCGATCTCTGAGTTAGAATGGGGGTCGGTAGAGACCGAGAACAGGGGGGCATGAGATGGGCCAGAAGCGGTACACACCCGAACAGATCATCGGCAAGTTGAGGCAGGCGGAAGTGCGCTCGGCGGAAGGGGCGCGAGTGGCGGAGATCGTGCGGGAGCTGGGGATCACAGAGCAGACGTACTACCGGTGGAGGCGGGAGTACGGGGGGCTGAAGGTCGCGCAGGCGAAGCGGCTGAAAGAGCTGGAGCGGGAGAACGCACGGTTGAAGCGAGCGGTGGCGGACCTGACGCTGGACAAACTGATCCTGGAGGAGGCGGCGAAGGGAAACTTCTGAGCCCCGAGCGGAGGAGGCGCTGCGAGGGGACGTGGTGAAGCTGGCGAGTCGGTACGGGCGGTATGGGTACCGCAGGGTGACGGCTCTGCTGCGGGCCGAGGGCTGGGCGGTGAACCACAAGCGGGTGGAGCGGATCTGGCGCCAGGAGGGGCTGAAGGGCCCGAAGAAGCAGCCGAAGCGGGGCCGGCTGTGGTTGAACGACGGCTCCTGCGTCCGGCTGCGGCCCACGCATCGGGGCCACGTGTGGTCGTATGACTTCACGATGGCGCGCACG
>JBDHBK010000559.1:0-2596 GCA_039592635.1 Gemmatimonadota bacterium | reverse complement strand
GGCCGAACCTCTCCTCGACCGACTGGCCGAGGCGGACTCGCTGGCGATCCGGCGACGCCTGTTCGACAGGCTCAGCCAACTCGGACCGGAGGTGGGCCCGGCAGCGGTCCGGTGCATCGGCGAGCCTTCATCTACTCCCTGGTACGTGCTCCGAAACGTGCTCTCCCTGGTGGCGATGCTGGAGAAATGTCCGGAGGGATTTGACCCGTGGCCACTGGCGGACCACGAAAATTCACAGGTCCGCCTCGAGGCGGTGAAGCTGTGTTTGAGAATGCCGGCAAATCGTAACCGGGCCATCCTCAAGGCCTTGCGAGACGGCAACAGCCGCATCGCGGCGCTGGGCATCGTGGAGGCGGAGCGCGGGTGTCCGGCCGAAGCCGAGACCGAACTCGTGGGCATTGCCCTCGACAGCGAAGGCGAGTTCGCGGAATTCAGGACGCACGCGATACGAGCACTGGCAGGAATCGGCACTCCGGGCGCCCTCGGGGCTCTGCTCGAGATCACGGCGCCCCGGCGCCGGGGATTGCGCCGCGTCCTCCCCGATGAGAGCCCGGAGCTCCTGGCCGCCCTGAGCGCGCTGGCTTCCCAATGGCCGGACGCTCCTGAAGCCCGTGAAGTGCTGGACCTGGCAGGGTCCTCGGGCCGACCGTCGATCCGGAAAGCCGTCCAATGAGCGAGCTCGGTCATCCCGCGGCTTTCCTGCTTGCCCTCGGCCGGCTCATCGAGACTTCGTCCGCAGATGAGGGTCCGACGGAAGCCAGGGGCCAGGCGATCTCAGACCTCATGGCGGCCCTCACGAACCTCCTCCGTGAGCACACGTTCCCGTCTTTTGCGTTCCGACAGGGCGAAGTAGAGTACGAGGGCGAACTTCTGTCGGAACTCCGGAACTGGGAGTGGTCCCTCCAACTGCAGCAGGGAGGGATCGAGAGACTCGACATCACCCCCGGCACGACCCGCGAAGACCTGGAAGGTTTCGTGGAGGAAGTGGTCGCCCGCCTGTATCTGCGAGAAGGGGGTGCTTCCGCCCGCGAGCTGCATGGACAGTCCGGAGTACGATTCGGCGAGCTTGACATCGCCGAGGCCGGTGTCGGCGGCGAGGCTGCGATCCCGTCGCTCGAGCTCAGTCTGGATGCGGAAACTGAGGCCGTCTCCTGGCTGAACGGCCAGGTAGCGGAGCACGGAGTGGTTCCCGCGGGCGAGGCGGCGACCGTGGTCCAGTTGCTGTCGATTGCGATGCACTCCGAGCGGGACATCGTCGTGCCCCTGGTCCAGCTGAAGTCCGTAGACCAGTACACGACCACACACTCGATCAACGTATCGTGCGTCTCGATGGCCCTCGCCGAGCACCTGGACTACTGCTCGACCGATGTTCGGGCGATCGGCGAAGCTGCGCTCCTGCACGACGTGGGCAAGACCAACATTCCCCTCGAGGTTCTGAACAAGAAGGGGAAACTGACCGAGTCGGAGTGGAAGGTCATCCAGGGACACACGATCGAGGGAGCCAGGATCCTGCTGGCGTCTGGACCGGGCATGGAGCTTCCGGCCACGGTCGCCTACGAGCACCACCTCAGCTTCAACGGCGAAGGGTACCCGGAGCTCACGTACCGCCGGCAGACCCACGAGGTCAGCAGGCTGATCCAGGTGTGTGACGTCTATGACGCGCTGCGTACCCGCCGTCCCTTCCGGCCTCCCTGGCCCGCGGACCGGACGCTCAAGTTCCTCGAAGAGAAGGCCGGCACGCACCTCGATCCGGAGTACGTATCGGCGTTCACCCGGATCGTAGATCGACCAGGCCGCAGGGCGGCAGGGAGACGGGCGGATGACAGGGACGACGGGACGGGTGGTGTGGCGGGCCGTGGCGTTGATCGTCTTGACGCTGACGGCTACCAGCGCAGCTGTCGCTCAGACTTCTTCCAACACCGGTGGCTTCACCGAAGGCTCGGCTCCGCCGAAACACGCGATGGCCGTCGGCATCGACTCCGACCTCATTACGGTCGACGGCCGACTGGACGACGCCGCGTGGCGCGAGGCACACTTCTTCGCCGACTTCCTGCAGAAAGAGCCCGAGCAGGGCGCACCTCCGACCGAGCGCACGGAAATCGCCTTCGTGTACGATGGCGGAGCACTGTACATCGCAGCGCGGATGCTGCACCAGGACCCGTCGAACATCGCCGAGGTCATGACGCGCCGCGATGAAATGGGGAACGTCGAGACACTGGCTGTCTCGCTCGACACGTACCTGGATCGCCGCACCTCCTACACTTTCGCGGTGACCGCCGCAGGCGTCAGGATCGACTGGTACAACCCCGCGGACACCGAGCATCGGCGCGACTTCACGTATAATCCGATCTGGGAAGCGCGCGTCCACAAGGACTCGCTCGGCTGGACGACCGAGATGCGCATCCCGTTCTCCCAGCTCCGGTTCAACGAAACGGGCCAGTGGGGAATCAACGTCAACCGCTGGATCCCCACCAAGGACGAAGACCTGTACTGGGTCTCGATTCCCCGTGACGAAGCCGGGTGGGCTTCCCGTTTCGGAGACCTCACGGGCATCCAGGACGTCGAATCGAGCAGCCGCAAGGAGTTCATGCCCTAC
>JBDHBK010000558.1:0-2020 GCA_039592635.1 Gemmatimonadota bacterium | reverse complement strand
ACGAGTCGCCCGGGCCCGACAGGGAGGCGAACTGGCTTCCCGCGCCGGACGGGCCGTTTATCGTGGTGATGCGCCTCTACCTGCCGGGGCCGTCCGCGATCGACGGCAGCTGGAGGCCGCCGCCGATGGAGCCGGTCATGGACTGAGGACGGCAGGCGCGTTTTCCGCGCCGGACGCCCAAACGAAAGGCCCCGTCGAACGGGGCCTTTCGTGCTTTCCGCCGCCGGGCCGAGCTCGCTCTACACTCCAGCCCCTGCCAGGCTCACGCCAGGTCGAACCGGTCCAGGTTCATCACCTTGTCCCACGCCGCCACGAAGTCGTGCACGAACTTCTCTTCGGAGTCAGCGCATCCGTACACTTCGGCCACGGCCCGGAGTTCGGAGTTCGATCCGAAGACCAGGTCGACGCGGGTACCGGTCCACTTCAGCGCGCCCGTTGCGCGATCGCGGCCTTCGAACACGTCCTCGTCGTCCGAGGTCGGGCTCCACGTCGTGCCCATGTCGAGCAGGTTCACGAAGAAGTCGTTCGTGAGCGTGCCCGGCCGCCCGGTGAACACGCCGTGCTTCGACCCTCCGAAGTTGGCGTTCAGGGCGCGCATGCCCCCCACCAGCACCGTCATCTGCGGGGCGGTCAGCGTCATCAGCTGCGCGCGGTCCACCAGCATCTCCTCCGCCGTTACCGCGTACTTCGCCTTCTGGTAGTTGCGGAACCCGTCGGCCGCCGGCTCGAGCGGTTCGAACGACTCCAAGTCGGTCTGCTCCTGCGACGCATCGGTGCGTCCCGGCGTGAAGGGAACGGTCACGTCATGGCCGGCCTCTTTCGCCGCCTGCTCGACCGCCGCGCATCCACCCAGCACGATCAGGTCGGCGAGCGACACCTTCCTGGCGCCGGACTGCGCCCCGTTGAACGCCTCCTGGATTCCCGCCAGCGTCTCGAGCACGCCCTCCAGCTGCGCCGGCTGGTTGACCTCCCAGTCCTTCTGCGGCGCGAGACGGATGCGCGCTCCGTTCGCCCCGCCGCGCTTGTCCGAGCCGCGGAACGTGGATGCCGACGCCCAGGCCACCCTGACCAGGTCCGGAATCGACAGGCCCGAGGCCAGGATCCTGGCCTTGAGGTCCGCGATGTCGTCGGCGTCGATCAGTTCGTGATCCGTCGCTGGCACCGGGTCCTGCCAGATCAGCTCCTCGGCCGGGACTTCCGGGCCGAGATAGCGTGAGCGGGGGCCCATGTCGCGGTGCGTCAGCTTGAACCAGGCCCGCGCGAACGCGTCCGCGAACTCCTCGGGGTTCGCTTGGAAGTGCCGCGAGATCGGCTCGTAGATCGGGTCCATCCGCATCGCCATGTCGGCGGTGGTCATCATGATCGGAACCCGCTTCGACGGGTCTTCCGCGTCGGGCGCCAGGTCCTCGTCGGCCGCGTCCTTCGGGTGCCACTGCCAGGCGCCGGCGGGGCTCTTGCTCAGCTCCCACTCATACTTGAACAGCACGTCGAAGTAGCTCATGTCCCACTGGATGGGATTCGGCGTCCACGCCCCTTCGATGCCGCTGGTGATCGTGTCGGAGCCCTTCCCGCTCCCGTAGCTGCTCTTCCAGCCGAGACCCTGCTCTTCGAGCGGGGCGCCCTCGGGCTCCGGACCGAGCAGGATCTCCTCGGACGCGCCGTGGGCCTTGCCAAACGTGTGACCGCCGGCCGTAAGCGCTACGGTCTCGTAGTCGTTCATCGCCATCCGCTTGAAGGTCTCGCGAATGTCGCGGCCCGCCGCCACCGGATCGGGATTCCCATCCGGGCCCTGCGGGTTCACGTAGATGAGGCCCATCTGCACGGCCGCGAGCGGATTCTCGAGGTCGCGGTCGCCGCTGTACCGGCTCTTCGGCTTGTCACTCGTCGCCAGCCATTCTTCTTCAGAGCCCCAGTAGGTGTCTTCTTCCGGCTCCCAGACGTCCTCGCGTCCTCCGGCGAAACCGAAGGTCTCGAGGCCCATCGACTCGATGGCGCAGTTGCCGGCGAGGACCATGAGGTC
>JBDHBK010000557.1:0-2022 GCA_039592635.1 Gemmatimonadota bacterium | reverse complement strand
CAGCCGGGATCGCACCACGCCCACGGCTGCGGACATCTCCTCCAGCGACGGGTGGGTGACGTCGCTGGCCCATCGACTGACCGCAGGCTGGGAAACGCCTACCTCGCACGCAAGATGGGTGTACGACACCGGGAGATTGTGGAGTAACTCCTGAAAGGCCCTGTAGACGCGCGCGTTTTCCCCGTGTAGGCCCGTGGCTGCATACCACGTTGGAACCCGTGCCTCGCTCACCCTGGCACCTCTCTCCGGCTGTGCATCGATACTTCATCCTACATTCCTATTATGCATATAGAACTCAAATCCTTACATCCGCCCGTACGCGAGGTCGGTCCGGCGGCAGAAAGGGACTCTCAACCAAGCGAATTCCGCATACCGCTGTAATCTTCAGGTATCGAGCGGCAAATACTCAATAGAGTCGGTTGAGATCTTGTTGAGCCTCCTGATGCACCTTCGGGTCGACGACCGACGGACTAGCGTGAGCGAAAACAACCCGAATCCGACACTGCTGTCGCGCCTGGGGCGCGGCGATGCGGACGCCCTGCGGGAAGTGTACGAGCGGTACGCGGACGACGTGTACCGGATCGCGCTTCGCCTGACCGGCTCGTCCGCCGATGCCTACGACGTCGCACATGACGTCTTCCTCGGTCTGCCCGAGGCCATGCAGCGGTACGATCTGGATCGACCTTTCGGGCCGTGGCTCCGCGGAGTCACCGTCCGCACCGCGCAGATGAGACTGCGTTCCGAGCGACGTCGCCGCGAAGTGGCATTGCCCAACGTGGCCGGGATGGCGGTTCGGCCGCGACAGGAAGCCGTGGTCAACCGGCTCACACTGGAAAAGGCGCTGGATGAACTGAGTCCGGACCTGAGGTCGGTTGTGGTGCTGCGGGAGCTGGAAGGCTTGTCGTACCAGGAGATCGCCGATCTGCTCGGGATCACCAAGAGCGCGGCCGCTGTCCGCCTTCACCGGGGGCGTCGGCGTCTGAGAGATATCTTGCGAGGCAACCAATGATTGCTGTAGGGAGACACCCCTCGTGGCGCGAGCTGAATCGGCTGGTCGACGACGAGCTCGATGCGGACGCGCGCAGCGCGGCCCTGGAGCATGTCGCAGCCTGTCCCAGGTGTTCGGCCAACGTGTCTCTCCTGGACGACTTGCGTGAGGCCGGCCGCGAGATGCGGCACCCGAGCCCACCGAAGGACCTTCTGGACGACATCCTGCGCGACAGGGCCAGCGGCCACCGGACCATTCTCCCTGCGGTTCCGCCGTCCGGGCGTCGGGCTCGGCGTTTGCTGCCGGCAGCAGCGGCCGTCGCGACCATCGCCAGCCTGGCCGGTCTGGCGACCCTCACACTCACATCCGAGGCCGGGGCCGGGGCCAGCGAACTCAAGGTGAACCCGGCGCTTCCCATGCCGGGGGAACAGATCCGGCTCGCATATCGACCCGGAGTGGAACTGGCGGGCGAGCCAGCGCTGCGTCTTCGTCTTCGTCTGCGTCGGCCCGATTCCGAGCCCCCGCGGGAGACGCTGGGGGCGTACGACGAGGTAATCCTGAGGCCCGACGGAGACGGGCACTACGTCGGGAGCTTCCAGTTGCCGCCGGATTTCGCGTATGGGGTCATGGCCGTCGAGGATCTCTCCGGTGCTCGCCTGGACGACCGGGGCGGTCGTTTGTGGAACCTGAGGGCACACACGGACGATGGGATCCCACTCCCGAGCTCACTTCGGCAGGATTTCCTCGTACAACAGAACCGGAGTTGGCCGGAAGCCCGATATGCTCTGCACGAGATGACCCTTCTGTACCCGGAAATGGCGGAAGGCTGGTCCATGCAGGTGGCGTACGAGAAAGCTACCCTGTTGCCGGCCGAGGAAGCCGTCAGCCGGGCGGGTCATCGGGAGCACTTCCGGCGACTCGAGCGGCAGCTGAGAGCGACGGACCCATCGGTCGACGAGGTCGCGGCGATGGTCCGATATGCCGAGGCCCTTGAAGACCAGGACGCACGCGACCACTGGTTAGGGCGCCTGGAA
>JBDHBK010000556.1:0-2025 GCA_039592635.1 Gemmatimonadota bacterium | reverse complement strand
CCCGGCCTGCGCTTCCCGGGAGAACGGGACCCGCTATCGATTGGTGCGCATCCGCAGCGGATGAAAAATAGGCATACAGATCGACGAGTTCGGAGCCGGTGAGACTACTCCTACCAATCCCCTTCTCGCTCAGCGACTCAGCCATTCCCGGACCGTGATTCCACATCGAGGCGGCGAGTCGGATCGGCGAATGGAACTGGCTCGTGAGGTCCAAGCTCGGGCCCGTTACTCCGCCGATGCCGCCCACCTGGTGGCACCTGATGCAGCGTTTCTCGATGAACAGGACCCGGCCCACCGCCGTGTCGCCGGGAGCGGTGGGGTCCGCATGGTTGAAGACGAAGACCACGAGATCAGCGATCTCTCCCGGTTCCAGATGCGGTCGCTCGATTCCGAGCTCGTCCATGCTGCTCGCCATCACCGGCATGTGGTTCCACATGTCAGCCGCCAGTCCATAGAAGCTCCACGTCTCGGGCGGAGTATCGGATTCGAGCCCCATCATGCTCCGCAGTGCCGATACGGAATGGCACTTGACGCACCCCTTCCTTCCGAAGACGCTCGCGCCAGCGAGTGCGCTCGGAGCCGATTCGGCGGATACCTCCTGTGAGATCACGGAGGATCTGGGAAAGGCCAGCAGAACGCCGGTCACGCACAGTGCGGCCACCCTGAGAAACCACCGGGAGCCGGCCGATGGTGACCGGATCATCGTGCCGGTCCGGACGAAGTACAGCATGGGCCACCTTCCTCCTCGATCTCTCGATGGCTGGAATCACTCTCCACGTCGCCTACTGCCTCGTTGAGAGACTCCTCAGATAGACAGAGAGATCGCGCATTTCCTCTCCCTCGAAGCGGGGCCACCACTCCACCTCGATCAGGTCGTACATGGCCGGCGCATGGTTCCACATCGCCGTCGCAAGGCCGAGCGGCGTGAGGACGGCCAACGACTCGGAGAGGGCGGGACCAACCGCCGAGTCGCCGACATCCGGGTGGCAACTCGCGCATCCCTTCCCGTTGAACACGCGCTCACCCGCCGCCAGGTCTCCCTCCGACTCGTAGAAACGGAGGTAGTACAGATAGCTGATCAGATCAGCCAGCTCGGCGTCTTGGAACTCCGGAAACGTGATGCCCATGGCACGCATCGCCGCGGCCATCTCGAACGAGTGGTTCCATAGTTGGCCCGCGATCTCGGAAACGTGCAATTTCTGGGTCGCTGCTCGCAAATCCGGCCCGAATTGAGTCCCGCGGCCGGTCTCTCCGTGGCAACGGACGCACCGCTTGGTCGCGAAGAGTCGTTGACCGGCGTTCGGGTCGGGCGGTGTTAGCAGGACTACCTCCCGCTCGCGGAGGTTCGAAGCACGCCTGATGTATGCGTGAATGTCCGACAACTCGCGGCCCACAAACGTGGGAATCGGCAAGGTTCGGTCGGACAGCGCTGCCCGCATGGCCGGCCCGGCGTTCCACATGCCCGCTGCGAGCATTATGGGCGCGACGAAGCGAGCGTAGCTGTCGAGCGCCGGCCCGTTCTCAGCCCCGATGCCACCGAGAGAGTGACAGTCCGCGCATCGGTTCTGCCGAAACCACCGCTCCCCGGCGTCGGGATCGCCAGGCTCGTCGAACAGCTTGACGTAGTAGATGTAACTGATGATGTCGGCGAGCTCTTCCTCCGAGAAGAGAGGCCACGGAAGGCCCTCGTCCCGGACCGTGTCGATCATCCTCGGGGTGTGGTTCCAGAACAGACCGGCAAGCTGCTGGAGGCTCCGGCCGGCGCCGACGAGGGCGAAATCGGGGCCCAGGGTGCCGCCGTTGCCCCAGATGGAGTGGCAGTTGACGCATCCTCGATCGACGAAGATGCGCCGACCGGAGATCGGATCGCCCGTGAAGGCGGGAGAGGATTGCGCAACGGCCACGGGGGCCCCACAGAGCGAGAGGCAGACGACGGTTCCGACCACACCCGAGTATCGGGGCAGGCCTGTACGGCCCCGGGGGATCATCCCGACTCTCCCCCGGCGACCACTGCCGGGATGTCGG
>JBDHBK010000555.1:0-2026 GCA_039592635.1 Gemmatimonadota bacterium | reverse complement strand
CGCTGCGCTCCCCGCTCGGGGTGTTCACGGATATCCACAGCGACAACAATCACTACCTGAACTCGCTGTGGCTGTGGGTCGTCGGTTCGCCGGCGCCCGGCTGGATGATGCGACTTCCGACTCTGGTGCTGGGTGCTGCCCTGGTGGTACTGGCATACCGGGTCACCCGTTCCAGGGGCCGGACCGAGGCGACCGTCACGGCGGCCCTGTTCGCGGTCTCCTATCCGCTGATTCACTATTCGTCCGAGGCGCGGGGCTACGGATACCTGGTGTTCTTCACGTTGGTGGCCTACGGCGCGTTTCGTAGGTGGACCTCAGACGGAAGCGTGCGCGGGGGCGCGATCTACGCGGTTGGCTCGGCTCTCGCGTTTCTCGCCCACCTCGGTTTCGCGACGGTGTTTGCCGCGCTTGTTCTGTGGTCGGTACTGGAGGTCAGAAACTCGCGCCAAACCCGGGTGAGGGTCGCATGGTCGCATGCAGGGGTGCACCTGCTTCCAGCCGTCACGCTCCTTGTCCTTTACTTCATCGACATACGGTACATGAGCGCCGCGGGCGGCTTCGCACGGCTGGACCCGCTGGAGTCACTGGCGGGTGCAGCGGGCCTGGTGACCGGGGTCGCGCCCGGTGCGGTAGGGCTGCTGGTGACGGTGTGTGCGTGGGTCGCAATTACGTTCGGCGCCCGCAGCTGGTACCACGTGAGCCGGAACGAGACCGTATTCCTCGTCGCGGCCATCGCATTCTCACTCGCAAGCGGCGCGCTGCCAGGCTACGGGTATCCCCGGTACTACCTGACCGCCCTGTTGTTCTCGCTCCTCTTCCTTGGTCATGCCACCGCACTGGCCATCGGCTCCGAGCGATGGAAGGTGCTGGGGATCTCCCTGCTCGTGATGGTGGGGGCGGTCAATCTCACCCAGACACTGCGTTTTGTGTCGGTAGGCCGGGGAATGTATCGGGAAGCGACGCAGGACATGGCGGCAGAAGCCACCCCGGCACCCGTGACCGTCGCAGGGAGCCACGACCTGGGTTCGGTCCTGGCCCTGGGCTATTACGCGCCGTCGAGCGACGGGGAAGGTGTGCTGAAGTACTACTGCCACGGTACGACGACGTATGGATGTTTGCGGGCCCGGCCGTCGTCTTCGCGTGGTGAGGATCCGCCTCGATTCTACATCCTGGCCAGCCTCGACAACCGATTCTCTCCCCCGGACATCATGAGCGTTCCCGATCTCGACGACTACGAATTCGTTCGCTCCTATCCCAAGTACGGACTGTCGGGCGTCTACTGGGTGCTGTACGAGCGCTCGGGACAGAAGTCGGCGCCATGAAGTCCGGCTATTGCGTGCCAGGCACAGTTTCGCGCGTCAGTCCGGTTCCATAGAATGATCGGGTCCGACGTTCGGTGGTCCCGGAACGCTCCAGCTGACGGAGCGTTTCGCATTTAAAGGCAGTGTTGCGGTGACCGATCAGCACTCGAAGATGAAGACGAATGGGACCGGCGGTTCGGCGATGCGCGAGGTGCGAGACTCCGTCGTCGTTCGTTTCGCCGGTGATTCCGGCGACGGGATGCAGCTTGCCGGGACGCAGTTCACCATGGAGAACGCCCTGGCCGGGAGTGACCTGGCCACGTTCCCGGACTATCCGGCCGAAATCCGGGCTCCGGCCGGCACGACGTATGGGGTCTCGTCTTTTCAGATCCACTTCGGGGCGGTCGATGTGAAGACGGCCGGCGACGAGCTCGATGTGCTCGTCGCTCTCAACCCGGCAGCGTTGAAGGTGAATCTGCGGGACCTGCGCATCGGCGGCACCGTGGTCGTGGACTCCGGGTCGTTCACCGCCAGGAACCTCGCCAAGGCGGAGTACGAGGGCAGCCCCCTCGAGGACGACACCCTGGCTCCCTACCAGGTCATTCAGCTCGACATCGGACAGCTGACGAGGAATGCGGTAGAGCACCTGGGGCTTTCATCCCGGGACGCGCTGCGCAGCCGGAACATGTGGGCCCTGGGGCTCCTTCTCTGGATGTTCGACCGGG
>JBDHBK010000554.1:0-3580 GCA_039592635.1 Gemmatimonadota bacterium | reverse complement strand
CGGCCGGAGGAAGGTCGGACAGCTGATCACTCGCGTCCTGAACGACACCCGCGAAGCCCGCACCGTCATCACGTTCGCGCTCACGGACGTACGGCGGCAGGCTGTGACGGCCGTGACCTACGTGGTCTTCCTGCTGCTCATGTCGTGGCAGCTCACGCTGGTGGCGCTGGTCACCGGGCCGCTGGTCGCGGTGGGCCTGAGCCCGATCCTCCGACGGTTGAAGGGCAGCTACGGCAAGGCATTTCAGCAGCGGGGCGAGCTCGTATCGGTGGCCCAGGAGACCATGAGCGGAATCCGCCTCGTGAAGTCCTTCGGGGCGGAAGAGCACGAACGGGAGCGATTCAGCGAGAGCTCGCGGCACTACGCTCGTCGAATGGTCCGGGCCAACGCGCTCAGCCAGGCTGCGGGCCCCATCTCGGAAACCCTGTCGTCCCTGATCGCTCTGGTCCTGATCTGGATTGGCGCCAACATGGTTCTGGGCACCGGCACGCTGTCGGCGGCGGTGTTCATCTCCTTCGTCACCATGGCCGTGCGCCTGGTGTCTCCGGTGAAGGCGTTGGCCCAGTTCCCCGCCAAGATGCAACTGTCGATCGCGGCGGCCGAGAGGTTCTTCGAGGTCCTGGATGCCCAGGCCGAGCCCCGGCGAGAGCCCGGCGAGAAGCCGGTGGACGCACCGCGGGAGTCGATCCGGTTCCACGACGTGGACTTCGAATACGAGTCCGGGCGTCCCGTTCTGCGGGGCATCGATTTCGAGGCCCGACCCGGTGAGGTAGTGGCGCTGGTCGGACCGTCGGGCGCCGGGAAGAGCACCCTGGTGGACCTGCTTCCGCGATTCATCGATCCAACGGGTGGACGGATCACGATGGACGGTCGTGACCTCAGGGACATCCCGCTTGGATCCCTCCGATCGCTGTTCGGTGTCGTGAGCCAGGAGACCGTGATCTTCCACGACACGGTCAGGGCCAACATCAGCTACGGCGAAGAGCGGGACGAAGATGACATCTGGGGGGCCATCCGGGCGGCCAACGCCGAGGAGTTCATCCGCGACCTGCCGAATGGCGTCGACACGTTGCTGGGGGATCGCGGGGTCCGTCTATCCGGAGGACAGCGTCAGCGGGTGGGCATCGCCCGGGCCATCCTCCGCGATCCGCCTCTCCTGATCCTCGACGAGGCGACGTCGTCCCTGGACACGGAATCCGAGCAGCTGATCCAGGCGGCACTCGACCGCCTGCTCAAGGGGCGAACCGTGTTCGTGATCGCTCACAGGCTTTCCACGATCAGCGGCGCCGATCGGATACTGGCCCTGGAAGATGGGCGGTTGGTCGAGTCGGGGACGCACGACGAGTTACTCGCGGCGGGCGGGCTGTATCGTCGCCTCAGCGATCTGCAATTCGCGTCGCCAGCGCCGGTGGCCGATCCCGATCCTACCTAGGCGGCAGGCCTTGGCTCAGGCGGGGCGGAGAACCCCTGCTCCAGCCGGTCCCATTCCCGCAGCGCTTCGTCCAGCCCCAGCTTGACGAAAGAGCGTCGCAGGCGGAGCAGGGCGGCGCGGGTGCGCCGTTCGGGGGCAGGACACGCGGTCAGGGTCACCCTGTCCAGGTCGATCACGAACGCGGGTCCCTCTCCATCTTCGGACACCAGGATGTTGTGCGCGTTCAGGTCCGCGTGAACGCCGCCCGATTCGTGGAGGAGCCGGATCGCCCGCCCCATCGAGTCGAGTATCCGGGCCACGTTGGATCCGGGCACGGCCGCCAGGAGTACGGCGGCGGGTGGTGCGTTCGGGATGCGGCGCGTCACCAGACAGGCCTGGTATCCCAACCTCATGGTCGTCTGTACGGCGGCTAGCGCCTCGGGAACGGGCGCCCCGCGTCTGCGCAGAAGATGCGTCGGAAATAGCGGCGGCGGTTGATCTTCTCCACGAGTCCGCCGCGCCGATACGGCCGCACGACGGCTTCTCCGAGCGAACCGGCCGCGACGACCCGAATCCCGCCGCGCCCACCGGCGAGCGGGTCCTCGGATTCGCCGTCCGTCTCGGGCAGGGAAAGGACCGGAGCACGTGGGCAGTCCATGAGCCTGTGCCGCTGGAACGAATCGACGAAGTCGTTTCGCACCATCGCGGTCGTGCGGTCGGCTCGAATCACCGTGTACTCGCCGGCCATCCATTCAGGAAGCTGAACGCCCATGACGAAAGATGACACGAATGCCTCGGCGGCGCGACGACCCTTCTCGGGCGGCCTGCCGGGGCTTACCTTGCCGCGCATGACGAACGCAGCCACGCCGAGAGCGTTTTGACCCGTCCGCCGCTCCGAGTTCTCCACGTCGAGTCGGGTCACGAATGGCGGCTCACGAGGAACCAGGTCGGCCTGCTGGTGGACGGACTTCGCCGTGTTCCCCACGTACGACAGACCGTAGCCACCCTCGAACGGTCGCGTCTCGAGCGTTTGACCAGGGACATCGGAATCCCGGTGATCTCGCTGCCCTGGTCCGTGGGCGCCGATCCCCGCGCCCTGCGGACGCTGGCCCGGCATGCGCGCCGGCGCTGGGACGTGGTGCACGTCCACGACACCCACGCCCTTCGACTGATGACGTACCTGGCGGCCCTGGAGGGATCCGGGAGTCGGATCATCGCGACGCGCAGGAGCGTGGCACCCGCCCGGTCCGCGTGGAAATGGCGTCGCGCGCATCTCGTCCTAGCGGTCTCCGAGTCGGCCCGCGATTCGCTGATCGCCGCCGGCGTGGAGCGCGGGCGCATCTACGTCGTGCCCGAGGGAGTCGATGCGGAGGGCCTGGAGAGCCAGAACTCCAGGGTTCTTCGCGATGCGGCGGGCGCGAAAGCCGATCATTTCCTGATCGCTTCCCTGGCGGCGCTCGGGCCCGACAGGGACCACGCGACGCTGATTCGGGCGGCGTCGCTGGTGGTGAGGAAGTACCCGAACGCGAGGTTCGCGATCTTCGGGGACGGCCGGGAAAGGGGCCGGCTCGAGAGCCTGATCGACAAGCTCGACCTGGAAGGGTGGGTATGTCTGCCGGGTTTCGTGGATGGCGCCCGCTCGTCGCTGGCCGACATGGACCTGTTTGTCATGCCCTCTCTCCGCGAGGAGCTGTCGACCGGGTGCCTGGAGGCGATGTGGGCCGGTGTTCCGGTGATCATGCCGGCGAACGGCGACGGCAGGTTGCGAGCAGAGGGAATCGAGCCGGTTCGTAGCGGCGACCACGTCGCCATGGCGGAAGCGATCGGTCGGTTCATCGACGAGCCCGACCTCAGGGAGCAGGCGAGCGAGAGGGCCATTGACTATGCAAGGGCTCATGTAGCCGACGCGATGGTGGAGGCGACGCTCAAAGCCTACGAAGGCGTGTCGGGCCCGGGTCGCGCGGGCCGATGAAGCTGCGAGACCTGGTCGAATACGTTCCGGCCCGTGCTGCCGAGGCTGCCCTGGGTGTATTGCCGCTCGGGCCGGCCGATCGTTTCGGCCTGGTCGCGGGCAGTGGCGCGTGGAGGCTGGGTACCCGGCGCGAAGTGGTGGAAGAACAGATCGCGGCAGCCTTCCCGGATCGTAACGCGGAGTGGGTCGCCGAAACC
>JBDHBK010000553.1:0-2040 GCA_039592635.1 Gemmatimonadota bacterium | reverse complement strand
CGCGGTACGGATAGCCTCTCTCGGCCATGCCCTGCAGGATCGGATCAGCCACCTCGAGACGGGCCCGCTCCAGCAACTCGGCCGTTCCATCGGCAACCGGGGCGTAGGCTCCCATGCCCCCCGTGTTGGGTCCCCGGTCTCCGTCGAATCGCCGCTTGTGATCACGCGAGGGGGCCAGCGGTACGGCGTTCTCTCCGTCCGACAGGAAGAAGACCGACAGCTCCTCTCCCGGCATGAACTCCTCGATCACCACTTCGTGGCCCGCTTCGCCGAAACGGTCCTCGACCAGCATCTCGCGCAGGGCCGCCAGGGCGTCTGCCAGAGACTCGGCCACGACGGCGCCCTTGCCAGCCGCCAGTCCGGAGGCCTTCACCACGATCGGGGGCTCGATGCCCGATACGTAGTCCGCGGCCCGGTCGTAGTCCGTGAAGATCTCGAACCCCGCCGTGGCGACTCCGCAGTCCCGCATCAGTTTCTTGGAAAAGACCTTGGAAGACTCGAGCCGGGCGGCCTGCCGCGAGGGTCCGAACAGGGGGAGCCCGCGGGCCTCGAACACCTCGGCGATCCCGTCCGCCAGGGGCTGCTCGGGCCCGACGACCGTCACATCGATCGCGCGGTCGGCGGCGAAGTCTGCCAGGCCACCGAGGTCGGAGACGGAGAGAGGGACGTTCTGCCCGGGACCTGCCGTGCCCGGGTTTCCTGGCGCCACGTAGATCGAGGCCCCGGGATCGTCACGCCGCAGCCTGGCGGCGATGGCGTGCTCCCGACCCCCGCTTCCGACGATCAGTATGTTCATGGCCACAGGATGCCACGGGGTGTGGCGGGCCGCCAGATGTCAGAAGGGGCGCAGCCACCGGCCACGCCCCTTCCCCTGCTGGCCCGGCCTCCCGCGACGTAATCTCCCGACGTCGGGAACCGCCGCGAACTCGGCTCAGTCGGCCTTGCCGCGCTTCCAGGCATCCGTGAAGCGGGTCTTGAGCTTGTCCACCGCGGCGTCGACTTCGTCGAAGATCTCCTGGGCCGCGTCGGTATAGCCCTTCGCCGCTTCGGCCAGGTCCTTGCGGTACGGCTTCAGGTCGTCGTCCGAGCGCCGTGGATACTCCCCGGTCATGATCTTGTCGTACGCGCCGGAGTCGATCCAGTCGCGCAGCTCTGCCACCCGAACCACGGAGAACGGGTGCGTGGCCCCGATCACGTTCAGGACCTTGTAAACGGAATCCAGCAGGTCGCCGCCTTCACGATACTCTTCGGACTGCGCGATGAACTCGTCGAGGTCGAGTGTCTCTCCCCGGGTGCCCCCTGCCAGCTTCATCAGGCTGCTCATCACGATGTCCTTGTCCTGCACGGCGAGCAGGGCCGCCCGGTCGCAGGACAGTTCGGACTTCCGATACCACTCCAGCAGGGCCCACAGGATCGGCAGCAGGGCCAGGCCCGCGATCGGATAGCGGAACATCGCGAGCCGCATGATCAGGAGAAGAAGCGTGCGGTACAGCACGTGTCCCGACAGGATGTGCCCCACCTCGTGCGCGACGACCGCCTCGACTTCATCACGGTCCAGCACCTCGAGCATGGATGAGTTGAGGACGATGAACGGGTCGCTCATCCCCACAGCGCCGGCGTTCACGAGCGGCGTCTGCGAGACGTAGACCTCTGGGATCTCCTTCAGGTCCATGATCTCGCACACACGCAGCGTACGCTCGTAGATCCACGGATACTGCTTCTCGGAAACGCGCACGGCGTTGGCCTTGAATGCCAGCCGGATGGCGCGCTCTCCGAACATTCCGAAGATCTTGCGCAGCGCCAGGTCGAAACCCGGGATCTTGCGCAGGGCGTTCAGCGCGGCGCGATCCGCCGGGTGCTCCCACGCCTGGGGGCTGATCTCGGTCAGGATCCGGCGCTGAACCCCACCGGAATCCGAGGAGCTGAGAGCGCTGCCCTCGTCCCGGCCTTCGTCGTTCTTATTGCCGTTCTCGTCCATGATATCACTCCATCCACATCGGGTTCGGTTCGATCCACAGTCTCCGGTACGCGATCCGGCTC
>JBDHBK010000552.1:0-2297 GCA_039592635.1 Gemmatimonadota bacterium | reverse complement strand
ACACTCGAGGACTTCCGCGCCCGGCTTCCAACGGGTTACCGCCTGAGCTACACGGGCCAGCAGCAGGAACAGCAGGAGTCGCAGGAGTTCCTGGTGAACGCTTTCCTGTGGGCCCTGTTCCTGATCTCATTCATACTGATTTCTCAGTTCGATTCGATTCTGAAGCCCGGGCTCATCCTCAGTACCGTGCTGCTCTCGACGATCGGGGTCCTGATCGGTCTTCTCGTATTCCGGATGCTTCGGCGTCATCATGAGTGGGGTCGGGGTGATCAGTCTGGCTGGAATCGTGGTCAACAACGCGATCGTGCTGATCGACTATATCCACGTGCTTCGCGATCGCGACGGCCTTGGCGAATTCGAGTCGCTGGTGATGGGCGGCGTGACCCGTTTCCGTCCGGTGATGCTGACCGCCGTAACCACCGTGATGGGACTCATTCCGCTGGCGATCGGCCTCAACATCGACTTCAACCGGTTCTACCGGACGTTGAACCCCAACATCTTCTGGGGGGGTGCTCAGGCCGCGTGGTGGGGCCCAATGGCGATCGCGGTGATCGCGGGACTCACGTTTGCCACGTTCCTGACCCTGGTTCTCCTGCCCGTAATGCACTCGCTGCTGGACGACCTGGTCGGCTTCCTTCGCCGGCACTTCCGGGCGAATGGTCAGGCGGCTCTGAGGGCGGACGACGTGGCGGAGTCCGCGGTCGGCTAACCCGCGAGGACTCCGAGCATCCACGCGGCCCCCAGAGCGCCGTAGATGCCCAGGATGTACCCCGCCACGGCCATGAGCAGTCCTACGGGCGCCATGGCCGGGTGGTAGACACTGGCCACGATCGGGGCAGTACCGGCGCCACCGATGTTCGCTACGCTGCCCGTGGCCACGAAGAAGAACGGGGCTCTGATGACGCGCGCGACCACAAGCATCACGGCCACGTGGATCGTGATGACGAGAACTCCCGCGAAGAAGAATGCAGGGGCCGAGAGCACTTCCATGAGGTTGCCCTGAGCCCCGATCGCAGTGAGGAGCAGGTAGAGAGCGGCGTAGCCAACCTTCGACGCCCCGACTTCCTCCAGGTTGCGGACCGGGGTGAAGCTCAGAAGCAGCCCCCCGGTGACCACGATCAACACCGCCCAAGTGGTGTGACTGATGATCGTCGGATCTCCGAGCGCCGGGAGGGCTGCGCCGAGCTGGACCGCCAGGACGGCGCCGGCGAAGCCCAGACCGAGGATGATCGCGATGTCCCGCAGCTGGGTAGGCTGTCGGTGCGTGTCGAGTTCGGCCAGGAGCTTGTTGGTCTCCGCCAATGCCGTAGTGTCGGCCTGAAGTCTCCGGTCGAAGAGAACCTGCCAGGCGCTGAGGAACAGCAGGACGCCCATCCAGCCATATCCCACGACCGTGTCCACCACGATGATGGGGCCCATGATCGCATCCGGCGTACCCACGCTCTCCGCGATCGCGACCATATTGGCCGTGCCACCGATCCAACTCCCGGTCAGGGCGGCGAGACCCTTCCAGCCATCGGGTGGCAGCCAGCGGGCGAAGGCGACATATGCGATCTGCGCCCCCATCATGATTCCGATGGCACCTGCGGTGACCATGATCAGCGCAGTTCGACCGAGCTTGAGAATGCTCTTCAGGTCCACGGTGATCATCAGCAGGAGAAGCGCGACAGGCAGCAGATAGCGCGTCATCCATTCGTAGACGGGTGATGCCATCGGTATGATGCCCACCGTCGTAGACAACGTCGGCACGAAGTAGCAGTAGATCACGGCCGGCGTAATCCGAAAGACCTTCTGAAGGGCCGGTAGTTCGCTGATCCAGAAGATCCCGGCAAACACGGCAGCCAGATAGCCGAATACGGCCATCGGCTCCTGGATGAGAGGAGTCATGAAGGCGTGGCTACCCGATATCCGCGAACGCGGACTCGGGGGCCACGGGCCGAGCCGGGCCCGGATCCACCCGGTTTCCTCCCGCTGCCTTGGCCTGATAGAGGGCTGCATCGGCCGCCCGCACGAGCTCGGACGCATTGCTCATCGTCGGTCCGGAGACGGCGACGCCTGCGCTGACGGTGATGCGCGTACCGGACGGAAGCTCACGCCGGGCCAGCGCTTCGCGAACCCGCTCCGCATATTGACGAGCCCCTTCCATGTCAGAGCTCGGAAGGATGGCCAGGAACTCTTCACCACCATACCTGCCGGCGATATCCGAGTCCCGGGTCTGACGCTTCAGGATATCGCCGAACGCCTCCAGGGCCTGGTCTCCCGCCGCGTGACCGTACGTATCGTTGTAGTTCTTGAAC
>JBDHBK010000551.1:0-2059 GCA_039592635.1 Gemmatimonadota bacterium | reverse complement strand
GACCAGGGTGCCATGGGGCCAGTCCACTTCCTTGAGCCGCAATCCGATCAGGCCGGCCGCGGGGCCTCTGTCCGCCAGGTACAGGGACATGAAGCGCTCGTCCCGGAGGACGGCCTCCCTGAGGTCCGCCGGTTCCTTGGCCGCGAGCCACACGTCCATGAAATCGTCGTCATCCGCCCGCCCGGCGATCCCCGCTAGCAGTCGAAGGTGCTGGCCAGGGTTCTTCTCCGGGCTCACGAGGAAGAAGACGGCGTGAATCAGGGTGCCGTGGCGCTCGTCCGTGAACTGATCACCCACCTCGACCGTGAGACCGCCGAACGAGCGCGCGAGCACCATCTCGGGGGCGTCCGCCTCCGGTACTCTCAGGTGGGGTAGCGCCGTTCCGTGAGACACGGGAGTGGCGCCTGTCTGAGTACCGTGCAGGAATCCTTCCGTCAGGTGCTGGGCGCTGACCGGCAGGCGCTGCGCGAGACGCGAAGAGGCCCTTCGTGTAGCCTCCTCGAACGAGTCGCCTTCCTTTAGATCCAGCGTGAACGCCCGGGCCACGACCTCGTCGAACGCGTCCTCCGCCCTTACGCCCTTCTCCTTCAGGATGCCCCGGAGCTCCGGGTCGAGTCCCTCGAAACGCCCCTGCCCGAGCCGCTCGAACCAGTGCAGGAGCGCCCCGCTGCGCACGACCCGATCGCGGGCGTAATAGAAGTACCAGGCCAGACACAGGCCTACGAGGCCGATGGCGAACACGATGGGCATGAGGCCCATGACGGCGATCAGGAGCGCCGGAGCCAGCAGGCCCACCAGCTGAACCCACGGGTAGCCGGGCGATCGGAAGCCCGGGTCGTAGGCCTCGATGCGGCTCTCCCGCATCACGATGACGGCGAGGTTCACCAGGGCGAAGATCAGGAGGAGGAACGTGCTCGCGAGCTTGGCGACTCCCTCCACGTCGAGCGTCAGGATGACGATCGCCATCACCGCTCCCGTGGCCAGCAGGGCCAGGGTGGGCGAGCCCGTGCGGCCCAGCCTGCCAAAGGCCTCCGGGATCAGCCGGTCACGGCCCATCGCGAGCGGATATCGGGAGGCCGCCAGGATGCCTGCGTTTCCGGCCGCGGCGAGCCCAGCTATGGCCGGAACCAGGACCAGGCCCAACGCGAGAGGCCGCGGCAGCCAGCCGAACAGCCTTTCGCCGGCCGTAGCCACCGGCGTGAGATCCGAGTGGAGGACGTCCGTCGGGATCACCTCCACCATCAGCCACACGCCCACCACGTACACGGCCGATGCCGTCAGGAGCGCCAGGAACATTCCGAGCGGCAGGTTGCGATCCGGGTTCTGCACCTCCTCGGAGATGCTCGCCACCTTGATGGGGCCGGCGAACGAGATGAACACGAGGCCGATCGTGTAGACGAGGCCCTCACCCGTGTGCGTGAGGAAAGGCTCGGGTCGGATGTCGAACGCTTCGGCGCCGGGGCCGCCCGCCATCGCGACCACGCCCTGCAGGACCAGCAGGGCCAGAAAGCCAAGCACGAGCACGACCAGGACTCTAAGGAGCCCACTGGACTCCTTCGCTCCCAGGACATTGAGAACGACGAACAGGAAGGTGAGGACAAGCGCTACGCTCTGGGCCGGGAAGTTGACGACCAGCGAGACGTACGCCCCCATGCCGATGAGCGCGAAGGCGCTCTTGAGGACCAGAACGAGCCACGTTCCGAGGCCTCCGACCGTTCCCACGATCGGTCCCAGGCTACGGTCCAGGAAGTAATAGACGCCCCCGGCCCGAGGCATGGCGGTGCCGAGCTCAGCCTTGCTGAGAAGCGCCGGAACGGCGAGCACGCTGGCAAGGAAGTATGCGAGAACGACCGACGTACCGGTCTTGGAAGCCGCGATCCCGGGCAGGAGGAAGAAACCGGCACTGAGCATGGAGCCCGTCCCGATGACGTATACATCGAGAAGCGTCAGTTCCTTGCTCAGGCGATGGTTCTCTCTCGCCGCCATGGGCTCCCCCGTGTGATCCAACTCCGGGTTCCGCCGACAGGCGGAACGTGTGATACGAGAAGCACGAGTCCTT
>JBDHBK010000550.1:0-2063 GCA_039592635.1 Gemmatimonadota bacterium | reverse complement strand
GAGACGTCTCACAGATCTTGATCGTCGAGTTCGACAGGTCCACCGGAACCTCATTCCCTGTGGTTACGTCCTTTGCCACGATGCTGACGGCCTGCCCGAAGAGCGGTACGTCGACATCGATGTCTCCGGTGAAGGCCACCGTATACTCGTAGTCGCCGTTGCCCGTGCCGATCTCTACTTCCACCTGCGGCTGGCCGTTGCCTCCGATCCGCAGGGCACCGCCGGTATTGTCGATCTGACAGGTCACGCTCGTCGATCCGGCAGCGTCGCACACCAGTTCGACGGTGAAGGTGATTGGCAGGTCGTTCAGCGCGACTTCCTTGTCATCGATCGGCTCGAACGGATCCGTGCCGCTGGCAGGGCCATTCGCGTACCCGTCAGGATAGCCGTCCGTCGGATTTCCGTCCTGGTCCGTGGGATCGCGGTCGCAGCTTCCGGGCGCGCCCGGAAGCTCGTCCTCGAGCAGACCGTACACGTTGGACGCCAGCTCGGAGTCCGAGCCTGGGACGGCGATACCGCAGCCCAGCGCCTTCAGCTCCCGCGTTCCTACCGCGCCGGGCTTCCAGTCCACGTAGGCCTCACCCGCCACTCCCGTGACGAATACCGTCTCACCGCCGTAAAACGTTCCGGGATACGAATCCCCGGGCTCATAGCAGAGCTCGTCCGACCGCAGGTCATTCGGGCAGGTGGCCTCGCCCCCGTCGTCCGGGAAGAAGCGAATGGCCGCTCCCGGAATGGCGCTTCCGGAATTCTCTACATCAACACTGGCGCGGACCGACACCGTGTCGCTTCCGACGCGGAGAGTGTCGAGGTCCGTCACTCCACCCATCGGCTCGGCGGCGGCCAGCAGGGTGAGACGAAAGTCGCTGAGGCGCCTCACGCTTCCTCCGCCTCCGCTCAGGCTACCGACGGCCGATGTGGCAACCAGATCTTTGGGGAGCACAGCGGACGCCAGGGTCTCGAATCCATCCTCGATGAAGCGCATCAGCCCCGAGGCCGAACCGGTCTGGAAAATCGAGCAGTCCGGCGCCGCGATCAGCGGCAGGGCGCTCTGACCCTCCTCGTCCTCCTGCACCACGTGAAGGCCAGTGCTCGGTGGCGTTTCGTAGGTCCGGCCGAGATCCTCGCAGAACAGAATCGAGGAACCGATCAAGGCCTCGGTCGGCTCGGGACTGGCCGTGACCCGCACGGTTTGCCCGAATCCGGGGGCATCCGTATCCACGTTCCCGTCAACGAACTCCGCCGTCCATACGCGAGCGCCGTTTCCGGCTCCGACCGTGAATGCCACGTTCGGATTGTCGATTCCGCCAATGTACAGGGCGCCGCCGCCATCGCCGATCAGGCAGGTGACGCTCGTATCTCCCGAGTTGTCACAGGCCTCGTCCGACACGAACAGCTTGATGGGCTGATTGGACCCCCGCTGAATCACGAGCAGCGGATCATCTGAGGGCTGATCCAGGTTCGGCTCGTCCCGCAGCCCCACATCCCGCCAGTTGACCACCTGCGGGCCGGACCCCACGTCTACCAGGACCACGATCCGCCAGTCTGAGGGAGGCACGCCCTGCGGGCCGTTCTTCCTGACCTTCCAGGCGGTTTCGTAGAACCCCGTACCCTCGGTGACGGTCAGTGTGTCCGGCTTACACCCTTCGCCGCTGCCCAGTGTGCACTCGCCGATCGGTCGGGCCTCCACCGTGATCAGAGAAGCCAGTCCCGACTGGAAGGTGCCCTCGAGGGCAACCGACCCCACGAGAGGCGGGAGCAGGTAGATACCGGGAAACCCGTCGTTGCGAGCCGCATCGCACGGAGAAGCACCCAATTGGCCGGCCGGAGCCGTTTCTACGTCGGCAAGGCAGCCGGTGAGGGCCCCAGTCGTCGAGGGCAGTGTCTCGAACAGGGCGGTCTCGGGAGACGTTTCGGCCTCCGCCTGCGGGGACATGAGGTCTTCGCCAGCATCTGTGCACGAAAGCAAGACGAGCGCCGCCATCGGAATGGCGAAAAGCCGCTTCCTGATCACCAAGATGGATCTCCTGTTATTTGCGACAGCCTCGGACGGCTGTGGATCA
>JBDHBK010000549.1:0-2066 GCA_039592635.1 Gemmatimonadota bacterium | reverse complement strand
CACGAGCCCCAGGAGCCCATGCGGCAGGAACACCAGCATGGCCGGGTACGCCAGGTCATGTTTGAGAATCGACGGGTCCACGTTCGGGAAGGCCGCCGCCAGGGAGTCGAGCGTCGGATAGACGGCCAGCGAAGCGAGAGCGACCAGGATCCAGGGCCACGGTCGAAGAGCGTAGTGGGCGATGTTGAACCACAGGGTGGCCTTCATCGACTCCGTCTCGTTCCGCGACGCGAGCATCCGCTGAGCCACGTAGCCGCCGCCGCCCGGCTCCGATCCGGGGTACCACGTGGCCCACCACTGCACGGCGATGGGCACCACGAACACCGGGACGGCCACCTTCCAGTCCGTGAAATCGGGCAGCAGGGCCAGCTTTCCGGCGATCTCGGGGTGCGAGACGAGCCCGGCCAGGCCACCGACCTCGGGCTGGGCGAGCGCGTAGTACGCGGCGGCCAGGGCCCCCACCATGGCGATCACGAACAGCAGCAAGTCCGTGACCACTACGCCCCACAGTCCCGAGGTGGCCGAGTAGATGACGGTAATGGTGCCGGCGATGAGCACGGTCGTGTACTTATCGATCCCGAGCAGGACCCCGCCGATCTTGATCGCGGCCAGGGTAACCGTGGCCATGATCATGACGTTGAAAAACACGCCGAGGTACAGGGCGCGGAATCCACGCAGGAAGGCAGCCGGCTTGCCCGAGTAGCGGAGCTCGTAGAACCCCATGTCCGTGAACACGCCCGAGCGCCGCCATAGCTTGGCATAGAAGAAGACGGTGCACATTCCCGTGATCAGGAATGCCCACCACAGCCAGTTCTGGCTCACTCCGCCCGTCCGTACGAGATCGGTGACCAGGTTGGGCGTATCGGTGGAGAAGGTGGTGGCCACCATGGAAGTGCCGAGCATCCACCACGGAAGCTTGCGGCCGGAGAGGAAGAACTCGGCCGTTCCCTTGCCCGCCCGCCGCGCGAAGTAGACGCCGACGATCAGGGCAATCGCTCCGTAGGCGGCGACGACGGTCCAGTCGAGGGCGTCCAGCCTCACTCGGTGTGTCCGAGGCGAGGGTCGGTGACGCGCAGGGCGTCACGCAGTGACGGAGGGTACTCGCCGGCTTCCACGAGATCTCGAATCCCAGCCCGTACGAGACCCCGGTCCTCCGGGAACGTCATGCCGAGCCAGCGCTCGTCGGTCGCGGTCACGCGTACCGACAGTTCCCGGGCCACCACGAGCGCGCCGATCGCGTCGCTCAAATAGAACTCGGCCCGCGGGTCGTCACCGTGGCGAGCGAGGAATACACCGAATCGCTCGTCGAGGGGCCCGAACAGGTCCGGCGTCAGGCCCCACAGGTTCATGGACACCCGTTCGTCTCCGGCTAGGGCCCGCGGAGATCCGGCCGTGGTCTGCCCGAAGATGGCCCCATCGCCCGACTTCTCGAGGCCGAGTACCTCTTCGATGCTCACGAGCCGGCCCTCTTCGTCCGTCTCCAGGACCGCCCGGGATACGCCCCCGTGCTCGGAGAGCGTAGCGTCGACCCGATACCCCACCACGCACTGCTCACCGGCGCGCGCGGGCGAAGTCAGGTGGTCCACCAGGGATCGGTACGCGAGGCGGCCGTAGAAGTCGTCCGCGTTCGCCACGGCGAAGGGACCGGTCACCGCCCCTTCCAGGCAGAGCACGGCGTGCCCCGTGCCCCACGGTTTCACTCGCGAGGGAGGCTGCAGGCCGGAGGCCAGCCGGCCCTTGCTTTGGACCACGGTCCGCAACGGGATCGCGATGCCGAACCGGTCCTTGAATCGTTGGACCAGATCGGCCTCGTTCGAGGCGCTCACCACCAGCACGACCTCGCCAAAGCCTGCGCTGAGGGCGTCGTACACGGCGTAGTCGAGGAGCCCTTCCCCGTCCGGGCCGCCGGGCTCGAGCTGCTTCGAGCCGCCATACCGGGTGGAGAGCCCGGCCACCAGAATGACCAGCGTCGGATGATTCATTCGGCGACTCTATGCACCTCTGCCGCGGGTGCACAGTCGCAGCGTAAATGCGAGCGAGGGCGGCCACGAACGCCCTCACGATGT
>JBDHBK010000548.1:0-2077 GCA_039592635.1 Gemmatimonadota bacterium | reverse complement strand
CTACGTGGCCCTGCTCGTGCCGGCCTTCATCATCTCTCCGGGTCTCATCCAGAAGGTCTACGGGGCGCGCGACGAACGGACGGTCCGCCTCGGGGTGGGCCTCAGCGCCGTGGCATTGCTCCTGTTCGCGGCCGTGCCTCCGCTGTTCGGGATCCTCGCGCACGCGTTCGCTCCGGGACTAGCGAACCCCGAGCTGGCCCTCCCCACCGTGCTTGCGGTGGCCCTGCCGCCGGCCCTTGGCGCGATCGGTCTCGCGGCCGTGTTCTCGGCGGAAGTGAGCTCGGCGGACGCCATCCTGTTCATGCTGTCCACGTCGCTGTCCGAAGACCTGTACAAGAGGTTCGTGAGACCGGACGCAGACGACCGTACGGTGCTGCGCGTGGCCCGGCTGGCGGCCGTGTTCGGTGGTGGCGCAGCCGTTCTCCTGGCACTCGGAATTCCCTCGGTGATCGGCGCCCTGAGCGTGTTCTACTCGTTTCTCAGTGTAAGCCTGTTCGTTCCCGTCATCGCCGGGCTGCATTCGCGCCGGCCCGGCACGCCGGAGGCACTGGCGGCGATCGCGGGCGGCGTCGTCACGGTGCTGGCGGCCCGGCTGGTCGGCATCACGGGAGACTACGCCTGGTACGCCACGTGGCTGGGCATCTTCGTGTCGGCAAACGCGTTCGTAATCGTGTTCGCGGTGCGCGGGATGCGGGCGCGGAAGAAGTAGCTCAATCCCGGTACGGGTCGAACACGTCCGCCCCCGCCATCACGACGACGAGGGGCCGCAGGGTGTGAAGGATCTCGATCGTGCCCCCCTGCGCGGCCAGAACGTCGGGCAGGCGCCGGTAGACGTGCGGGCTCTCGTCTAGCCCGCCGCCGCGCAGGATGACGCCCTTCTCGCGCACCCAGCCATGCATCATTTCGGGGCTCACCCTGCCGGGGCGGATCACCTTGCCGGTATTCCGCTTCACCTTCCCGCGCGCCGCGGTGCGGCTCATCACCCGGCCGGCCCCGTGCACCGTGGAGTAGAGCGCCTCTTGCTGGATCTGCTCGGTCTCGCTCCCGGGCTCCGGCTCGGCCCCGCGCACGATCACCGCGTCGTCGGCCATCGAGCCGCCGATGAACCCCATCTGGCCGGGGAACGCGGGGGTCGCGCCCTTTCGGACCACGATGTACTCCTCGCCGTAGTGCGTCTCGCGCCACGCGAAGTTGTGGTGATTGTGGACGAGCTCTTGCTCGCGGCCGCCGATAAGCTCCACGACCTTGCGCACGGCCCACTCGCGCCCGGCGTAGGCGTACCGGCCGGCCAGCTCCATCAGGCCGCAGTAGTCGTGGCCGAGCGGGGAGTCCAGCGGGAAGATCACCTCTCGCTCCGGCGCCCGCTCGCCCCACTGCCGGCCCTGTCCCAGCGCCAGGAATGCGCTCGCGACCGTGTGCCCGAATCCGCGGCTCCCGAAATGGACGCCGACCCAGATCCGGTCATCCTCGTCGGCGAAGACATCGACGTAGTGATTGCCGCTCCCCACCGTCCCGAGCTGGGCGCGGGCCTTCTTCAGGAGGTCGTGGCGCTTGCCGGCCGGGACGGCTTCCCAGGCGGGGTCATCGAACAGGGGGTGATCCACGGGGGCGTCGTCGGCCTTGTTGGTGCGGCCGAGTCCGAAGCTGATGACATCGTTGATCTCGTCGGCGATCGCGCCAAGGCTGACCCGGCGCTCGCGGCCCTCCGGCCCGAAATCCGCCCCGCGCAGGTCCGTCCGGATCGCCGCGTTGCCGCACGCGATGTCGAAGCCCACGCCGACCACCGAGACCTCGTCGCGATAGGCGGCCACGCCGCCGATCGGCATGACGTAGCCCAGGTGGCCGTCGGCCATCAGGGCGGCGTGCTCGGCGCGCGCGGCGACGTCCCGCAGCTGGCGGAGCGTGTTCTCCTCGTGCTGGCCGAAGATCCTCATGGTGCCCCTCCGATAAGAAGGTACCCGGACCGAACGATTGGCGGTTGCACGGGTGGCGGCAAGCACCAGGCGTTCCGTACACTGGCTGCGGTGCGGGTTCAAGCTCGGCGTGGACTGAGCACGTGGCCAACCGCGATCGAAGC
>JBDHBK010000547.1:0-2088 GCA_039592635.1 Gemmatimonadota bacterium | reverse complement strand
CGCGTACACGGCGAGGCGCCCCGAATGACGCAGCATCGCGAGAAAGGCGTAGCCGGTCGCCGGTCGGGCCAGGCCGGCCCGTACTCCGATACTCGTGACGCGGGGACTCGACGGGACCATCGGAGGGACGGTACTCATGGGAATGGCACCGCGCTCGCGGTGCCTCTCGGTCCAGCCGCCGGCGCCGAGCCGATCGACCAGGTAGCGATCAATCGACTCGATGTACTCGCCCTCCGGGCGGGGCTCGCCTCCGAAGAACGTGTCCTCCACAAGCGCCGTTCGGTCATCCATCGGCAGCACGTACATGAACCTGATGTCCGCGCCATCCATCACCCGGAAGTCCATCAACGTGGCGACCGATGGGTCGAACACGGGTCGATCGGTTTCCACCTCGAGTCCGACGAAATGCTGCAGCCAGTGAATTTCGCCGGCCGGCACCGGCCGGGGTTCGGGGGGGCGGCTGTCGAAGGCCCGCCGGGCCGTGAAGTCGCCATCCGCGGTCGCTGCGGCCACGCCACCCTCGATCTCACGGAGAGCCTCGACCGAGACATCACGCACCAGCCTGATGTTGGGGCTCCGATCGATGCGCTCCAACGCCACTTCGTAGAAAGCGTCGGCCTGGATGCAACGATATGCGACCGACCGGGAGACGCGTTCGACCTCGCCCTCCGAGGTGGCGATCCTCCACCGATTCCATGACCGGGAGACCGCGGCCTCGAACGGATGATCGTGGCCGGACCAGAAGCACCAGGTGCGGTCGCGCACGTGGTGGGAGCGGCGATCGAGCAGGACGATCTCCAGGTCGGAGGCACCGGCCTCCAGGAGGTGGACGGCCAGGCTGAGGCCGGCGCAGCCGGCTCCGACGATCAGAACGTCAGCGTCCACCGGCCTCGTCCTCCCCGAACAACCGGTCACGCCCGGCCATGACGCTCTCGCAGGTTGAGCCATCGGGCACCGGCAACCACACGAAGGTGTTCCGCTTCGGGTCGGGATTGTGCTCGAACCTGGGTGTAAACGTCTTGAGGATGGCGTTCGACGCCCCGATCACGACCTGGTTACCTGTCCCGATCACGGTTCCGGTGGCCCGGCCGTCCGGTGTTGCCGTTCCAAGGAGTCCCCGGACCAGCCGTTGCACGACGTAAACCTGCCCGCTCACGAATCCGCTGACCTCTACCGTCACGCCGGGATTGCCGTCGCCGTCCGGGTCGGTAATCCGGGGATCGTCCGCGTCTGCAGGCAGGGCGTCATCGGCCGGGTCATCCAGTCGAGCACCCAGCACCATCACGGCCTCGGCAAGTCGCATGGCTCCGGCATCCTCGCTCTCGGAGTCCCTCGTAAGCGACGCCTCCCAGCTGGGCATGGCAGCCACGAACCGTGGACCGAGTGATGTGCGGACGCGACCCAGCGGTTCCTGTTCAATGTGGCAGTAGCGGCTCTCGACCACGAGACCCCCGTCGGACTCGCGCACGCGGTGGAGCAGAAAGTTCGTGGTCTGCACACGAATGTACCGGTTCGCGGGCCGAGTCAGGGCCCGGTTGGACACGTACTGCCTGCTGGCGTAGAGGCCTGGCGGAACCACGAAGTCGGCTTCCTGCGCCGTCACGCTGACCGGAGCACCCGCGAGCAGGCCAAGGAACAGAAATGTGACTCGATTCGATGCGTTCATCTTCGCTTCCGATGCTCACCGGAGTCGCCGGCCGTGGGATCTTCCGCTGTTGTCGTCGCGGGTTCCGGGCGACGCTACCCCCATGCTTCGCCCGGTGCAATGTCTCGCCAGAAGGGGTCAGTTTGGGGACGCCAGATGCGGACTGTACATTGGGCGCTCACGCGTACGATCAACGAACACCCAATTGGGGGATCCTTGAGCGGAGATATGGACAACAGGGAGCACGCGGTCGTCATCGGGTCCGGCTTCGGAGGACTGGCTGCCGCCGTCCGTCTCGGCGCTCGCGGCTACCGCGTGACCATCCTCGAGCGTCTCGATCAACCCGGCGGGCGGGCTCGCGTATTCGAGCAGGATGGCTTCACGTTCGATGCCGGGCCGACCGTGATCACGGCGCCGTTCCTGTTCGAAGAGCTGTGGGACCT
>JBDHBK010000546.1:0-2092 GCA_039592635.1 Gemmatimonadota bacterium | reverse complement strand
ATCTCGCCGAAGAACCGATTCACCCGACGCATGGCGTCTTCCACCTCGAAGTCTCCGCACAAGACGAGCACGGCGTTCCCCGGGCAGTACCAAGTCCGGAAGAAGCGCCTGACGTCCTCGAGGTCCGCCCGGTCGATGTCCTCCATGTATCCGATGGTCGGATGGCGGTAGGGATGCTCCGCCGGGAAGGCATGGTGCAGCACCGTCTCCGTGGCCAGGCCATAGGGCCGGTTCTCGTAGGACTGCCGGCGCTCGTTCTTCACCACGTCGCGCTGGTTGTCCAACTTGGCCTGCGAGATGGAAGGCAGGAACCAACCCATCCGGTCCGCTTCGAGCCACAATGCCAGGTCCAGCTGGTGCGATGGAACCGTCTCGAAGTAGTTGGTCCGATCGAACCACGTCGAACCGTTCAGGGTGCCGCCCGCCTCCTGGATGAGCCGGAAGTGCTCAGCCTCGGCGACGTGCTCCGAGCCCTGGAACAGCAGGTGCTCGAACAGGTGCGCGAACCCTGTACCACCGGGACGCTCGTTCTTCGACCCGACGTGATACATCACGTGCACAGCGACGACGGGGCTGGAGGGATCCGGTTGCAGGATCACCCTCAGCCCGTTGTCGAGTTGTCGCGTCTCGAACGGGAACTGAATGGCGCGGGTCGGCTTCGTCACGGTGGCCGAATGTACCGACCACCGGACGGCGCCTCAACGGCCACTCAATCCGCCTGCCTGGTTCCGTCCCGGAACTGCCCGCGCAGCAGCTCGTACGACAGCACCGCGGGCGTCGGCAGGTGGCGCACCGCCAGGAGGCGGCTCCGGCGCGAATCCACGGCGATTGCCATGGCGTCCGCGTCCAGGTGTATCACCGAACGCAGCGTGCCATCCCAGTCGAATACGTGGACCTCACGACCGTATACCGCCTCGCCGGGGTGACCGGCCCGGGTGCGGCCCGAGAACAGCGCATAGATCCGGTCATTCGTAGTGGCGACATCCACGTAGCCGAAGCGGAGATCGTCTCCGGTAGCCAGGCTGGGTCCTCTCTCTCCTGCTTTTACCCCGAATACGGGTTCGAACGCGAAGGGCCCTTCGATACGCCGAAGCAACTCTCCCTTGGGTGAGAAGACTTCGAGGAAGCCTGCATGCCGGTTCGCGAACACGAGCCGGGTTCCTGCCGGATCGGCCTTCAAGTTGCCGCGGTACGCGTGTTGGAGCACTGCGGGTGGTGCTTCGATGTCCGAGGTCGGGATCGCGCCCGAGGCTCCCTCGTATTCGCCGTCGGCGGTGAAGTGCCCCAGACGCCCCTCGCCGAAGAAACCGGCCGCGAGGAACCCGTCGTCGCCCCGCCGCACGAGGTTGGTGACCAACGCCGGACCGTGGACCGAGACGGTCACCCTCTCCGACGCCGGTATCGATTCCCACCGATCCGGTTCCACCAGGGTCAGACGCGACAGTGCCGCATCAAACACCCAGAAGCCCGCACCATCCACGGTCGGTTCCAGGGCTCGCGGACCTTCGAACTCGCCCGGACCCTCGCCGGCCCTGCCGAACCCGGCCAGGTAGTGGCCCGCAGCGTCCAGGACGTGGATAGGACTCTCGGCGAAACCGTCGACGAGGGCGATTCGATCGTTCGCTACCGCGATTTGCGTGGGCATTGCCAGTACATCACCCTGGTACACCAGCCGTCCTGCCGGCGAGATGCTGCCTACCGCCGCCGCCGGGCCCGGGTCCTCGTGGGGCGGCGCAGGTGGCGCTGCAGTGTGCGAGCCAAACGCAAACCCCATCCACGCTATGACGGCCGCGCCGCCGAGCGGGACACGCAGCAGCGGACTCAATTGCCGCCGTCCTTCGTGTAGTAGTTCAGGATCGGCTTGGAACCCGCGGTACACACCGAGTCGATCTCGCGCACGCAGTCGGGCTCCTGCTCCCTGGAGCATGCCTGGTTGTCCTGGATGCCCTCCTCTGCACTGAACGTGACCGGCGTGAGAACGAGCAGGCCGAGGACGACGGCCGAACGGGTGACGAGCCTGATGGGACGCATACGCACCTCCGTTGTGGAATGGCGAGGCCGAAATAAGGGGACGACCACTGGACAGAGGCCG
>JBDHBK010000545.1:0-2093 GCA_039592635.1 Gemmatimonadota bacterium | reverse complement strand
GGAACTCCCCTTCCTCCGTCTCCGCCGTACCGGTCATCCCGGCCAGCTTGGAGTACATGCGGAAGTAGTTCTGGATCGTGATGGTGGCGAGCGTCTGGGTCTCCCCGCGAACGCTCACGTTCTCCTTGGCCTCCACCGCCTGGTGAAGGCCATCGCTCCAACGCCGCCCCGTCATCTTCCGACCCGTGAATTCGTCGACGATCACGACCTCACCGTTCTCGACGACGTACTCCACATCCTTCTCGTACAACGAGTGCGCCTTCACGAGCTGGTGGATAATGTGCAAGCGCTCCGACTTCTCGGCGTAGTCCCGCTCCAGCTGCTGGATCTTGTCGCGCGTCTCGTCCGGACCCAGCTTCGCGTCGTCTTCGACTTGCTTCACCGCCTCGGAGATGTCCGGAATCACGAACGCATCCGGGTCTCCCGGACTCAGGATGTCCTGTCCCCGATCGCTGATCTGGATCGTGTGACCCTTCTCGTCGGTGGTGAACAGGAGCATCTCATCGATCTCGGCCATGGCCTTCTCGCGCATGACCCCGGCCTCGGTGCGCTGGACGATCTGCTTCACGCCGGTCTCGCTGAGCAGCTTCAACAGGCGCCTGTTCTTCGGCGCCCCCCGCTGCGCCGCCAGCAGGAGCTTGCCCGTCGTGAACTCGCTGGCGTCTTCCGCGTCCTCATCCTCCAGCTTGGCCAGCTCCTTCTCGCCCTGGGCCACGAGCTCGCTCACGATCGCCATCTGTTTGCGAACCAGGCTGGCGACCTGCGCGTTGTATTTCTTGTAGGCCTGCTGGTCCTGGGCCTGCCCCACCGGGCCGCTGATGATCAGGGGGGTTCGGGCCTCGTCGATCAGTACGGAGTCCACCTCGTCGATGATCGCGTAATTGTGCGCCCTCTGAACCCGGTCTTCCTGGCGGACGACCATGTTGTCGCGCAGGTAATCGAAGCCGAACTCGTTGTTGGTGCCGTACGTGATGTCGCAGCCGTACATCCCGCGGCGCACCTCACTGCCCGGAGGGGTCTCGTCGATGCACCCCACGGTGAGCCCGAGGTACGTGAAAATCGCTCCCATCCACTGCGAGTCACGACGGGCCAGGTAGTTGTTGACCGTGACGAGGTGAGCGCCCTTCCCCGACAGAGCGTTCAGGTACATGGGCAGCGTGGCCACCAGCGTCTTTCCCTCACCGGTCGCCATCTCGGCGATCTTGCCCTGGTGCAGGACGATCCCGCCGATCAGCTGCACGTCGTACGGGACCATGTCCCAGATCATCTTGTGACCCGTGACCTCGATCTCGCGCCCGAGCATGCGTCGGCAGGCCTCTCGCACCGTAGCGAAAGCCTCCGGCAGGAGCTCGTCCAGCACCTCGTTGGTGGCCTCGTTGAGCTCGGTTTCCGCGCGGCTCATGCGCTCCGAGAGGTCCGCGCGCTTGGAGCTGTCTTCGGTGTGTCGTCGATCGTCCTTCAGGCCCCGTATCTCGGCCTCGAGCTTCTGCGTCCGTTCCCGGATGATCTCCCGGAACTTCTCCGTCTGGGCCTTCAGTTCATCTTCGGAGACCTCGCCCAGACGCTCCTCGTGCCGGAGGATATCATCGACGATGGGCTGCAGCCGCTTCATCTCGCGCTGGAAGCGGGTGCCTACGACCTTCTGAACCATTCCCTTCAACATGTGCTGCGATCTTCCTTTGTTCGGTCGCGCCCCTTCAGGCGCGCGACTGAGTGCGCCGCACCGACCACGCCTGCTCGACCTGCGGCCGAAGGCGTTCCGGCACCATGTATCGAATTGACCTGCCCTCTTCCAGACGCCGTCGGATGCGCGTGCTGGAGAGATCTACCCTCGTGACTTCGACGACTTCATGCGGGACGTCGATCCCTTCAAACTCCTCACCCGGGCGCGTCATTACGGCCAGGCATGCGAGGCTCAGTATGCGCTCGGGCTCTTTCCAGCCGCGGAAGGACCGCAGCTGATCCGCACCCACGATCAGAAACAACTCCTCGGGACTCAGCTGCTGGTGCGCCCACTCCAGGGTGTCCACGGTCCACGAGGGACCTTCCCGCCGCAGCTCGATGTCGCTCACCTGGATACGGGGGTCGCCCTC
>JBDHBK010000544.1:0-2095 GCA_039592635.1 Gemmatimonadota bacterium | reverse complement strand
ACGATCGGCGGCGTGATCTCCGGCCCCGCTGTCTTCGTCCCTGGAGACCTGACCGCGGAGGAGCTCGTCGAGCGCTACTTCCTGCACTATCCGGCCACGGCGTTCCCCATCGTTCGCGGGAGGAGCCTGGTCGGAGTCGTAGCGGTGGCAGACGTATCACGGCTCTCGCTCGATGAGCGTGCGGGCACCACCCTGTTCGATATCATGTCTCCGATCGAAGTGGTTCCGGCGGTCGAAGCGGACCGGCCACTCGTCGAGATGGTCCTGGCGACCAGGACGGGGAACCACGACCGGATCATGGTGATCCGGGAAGGCGAGGTGCTGGGCGTGCTCACAGCGGAGGACATCCTGCGCCGTACCTCGGAAACCGGACCCGGCCGTCCAGGCGCCGGAGCGGAGACAAACTCCTGATGCCGGCGCGCAGGGTCGAATCTCTGAAGAGGCGTCGGGATAGGGCAGCCGCCCTGAAACCGATCCTCGCGGAGCTCTACCCCGATCTCACGGTAAGCCTCGATTGGGGCACGCCCCTCGAATTGCTCGTTGCTACCATTCTCTCCGCCCAGTGTACCGACGAGCGTGTGAATAGGGTCACTCCGGCCCTATTCCAACGATACCCGGATGTGGAGGCCTTCGCGGGCGCGAACCGAGAAGAGCTCGAGGGCCTCGTTCGTTCGACCGGCTTCTACCGCAACAAGGCAAGGAACATCCAGCGGATGGCACAGCATGTCGTCTCGGAGCACGGCGGCGAGGTCCCGGATTCCATGCGCGAGCTGGTCGAACTCCCGGGAGTGGCTCGCAAGACAGCGAATGTCGTGCTCAGCAACGCGTTCGGACGGAACGAAGGCGTCGTTGTGGATACGCATGTCAAGCGCGTGGCCGGCCGGCTCGGTCTGACCGGGGAGACGGATCCCGTCCGAGTGGAGCGCGATCTGATGCAGGTGCTCGATGCTGACGACTGGCACTCGTTTCCGTGGCGCATGATTCTGCACGGACGCCAGCGATGCGCGGCTCGCAAGCCGGACTGTTCAGCGTGCGAGATCCGCGACCTGTGTCCAAGCGCGGACCGCGCCTGAACGGGCAGGCGGATTTGGAGCCCATGCCTCAGGAAGGACCGGGACCCGCGGTGTCGATCGAGGACCGGGAGGCCTTCCGAAGGGATGCGCTCGACCTTGGCTTTCTCCAGGTCGGTTTCGCGCCGTCCACCACTCCCCCTCATGCCGACGCATATCTCGAGTGGCTGAGCCGGGGTTCGCACGGCGAGATGCGGTGGATGGAGCGGGAGGACTCGGTTCGCAGGCGACTGGATCCGGGCGAAGCGCTTCCGGGGTGCCGGACCCTGGTGATGGTTTCGCTGGGATACGCTCCATCCCCGGAAGCTGAATCGCCTGTATCGTCTCGCGATGTCGGACGCGCCCTGATCGCCACCTACGCCGCCGGCCGGGACTATCACCTCGAGTTCGAGCTCCGGCTCGAACGCCTGGCATCCGCACTCCGCGACCGGTGGCCCGCGGCCGCAACGAAACCCTACGTGGACTACGGACCGGTCCTCGAGCGAGGCCACGCCCAACGGGCGGGCCTCGGTTGGGTGGGCAAGAACACCATGCTCATCCACCCCAGGCTCGGATCATGGACACTCCTGGGCGAACTGCTCACCACGGCGAGCATCCCTCCCGATCCACCGTTCGCGGCGGACCGGTGCGGTACGTGCGTTCGGTGCATCGAGGCTTGCCCCACGGGGGCCATAACCGGTCCACGCGAACTCGACGCCCGGCTGTGCATCTCGTACCTGACCATTGAGCTGCGAGGATCGATTCCCGAAGACCTGCGAACTCGAATCGGAAACAGGTTGTTCGGGTGCGACATCTGCCAGGAGGTCTGCCCCTGGAACGAAGGCGTACCGACGGGAGAACTCTCGGACCTTGCGGTCAGTTGGGGAGGTCCGGCGGGTTCGCAATCGATGATCAGTTGGGCCGAGGAGCTTCTGGACCTGTCCGATGCCCGGTTCGGGTCGCTCTACGGGGAGACGGCGCTGGCACGCCCCGGTCGCGAGGGACTGCTACGGAATCTGTGCGTAGGTCTCGGCAACAGTGGCGAT
>JBDHBK010000543.1:0-2110 GCA_039592635.1 Gemmatimonadota bacterium | reverse complement strand
GGACATGGTCCGGATCGTCGAGAAGCCGTCCGAGCCCATTTCCCGCCTGGCCAATATCGGTCTCTACTACGTGCGCGACTGGAAGCTGATGTTCGAGGGCATCTCGAAGGTGATGGCAGCCCCCCCGAACCACGGTGAGTACTTCCTCACCGACGCGTTCCAATACATGATCGACCACGGCGCGAGGCTCTTCACGGCCGAGGTCGATCACTGGTGGGACTGTGGAAAGCCGGAGACTCTGCTCGACACGAACCGGGAGGTCCTCCTGTCGGGGGGAGCGTCGGAGCCGGCGCCGGCCGAGGGGGTGCGGGTCGTTCCACCCGTGTGCGTGGCCCCTGACGTGGTGCTCGAAGACACGGTCATCGGACCCAACGTCAGCATCGGGGCCGGATCGACGATCCGGGGCGGACGCCTGCGAGAGTGCATCGTGGGAGAGAACAGCGTTCTCGAGGGGTGCGACGTCCACGATTCACTGATCGGCGATCACGTGACGGCCCGCGGACTGACAGGAACGGCTTCGGTGGGCGACCATACGGCGATCGACGCGCTGGACTGAGCTCGAGGCGGCCCTGCCACCGACCGGACCCGGAGGAACGTGTGGACCCCAACGACCTGATCTACGACTGGAACCGGCTGCCGGGCAGCTTCGCCTACGCGGGCGTGCACGTCGAGCTCGACGACGAAACGCTGCGGGACGGTCTCCAGAACCCGACGGTCAAGGATCCGCCGATCGGGCAGAAGATCGAGATGCTGCACCTCATCGCCGAGATGGGGATCCAGGCGGCGGACATCGGCCTGCCCGGGGCAGGTCCGCGGGCCCGCGAGGCCGTGATGGCGCTGGCCACGGAGATTGCCGAACAGGGCCTCCCCATCGCGCCCAACTGTGCCGCACGCACCGTGAAGGCCGATATCGCTCCGATCGTGGATGTCGCCCAGGCCACGGGGCTCCGGATGGAGGTGGGTGCCTTCATCGGATGCTCGCCGATTCGGCAGTACGCGGAGGGCTGGGGACTGGAGATGCTGCTTCGCACCACGGAAGAGGCGGTTACCTTCGCCGCGCAGGAAGGGCTGGACGTGATGTACGTGACCGAGGATACGACCCGGTCGCGTCCGGAAACCCTGAAGGCCCTGTACACGACGGCGATCGAGTGCGGCGCCCGGCGGATCTGCCTCGCCGACACCGTGGGCCACTCGACTCCGTTTGGCGTGCGTCAACTGGTGCGATTCGTTCGCAAGGTCATCTTCGACACGGGCGAAGACGTGAAGATCGACTGGCACGGGCACCGGGACCGCGGATTGGCGATGCCCAACGCGCTGGCGGCGATCGAGGAAGGCGCCGATCGGGTTCACGGAACGGCTCTCGGCATCGGCGAGCGGGTGGGCAACACGGCGATGGACCTTCTGCTGGTGAACCTCAAGCTGCTCGACATGCACGATGTCGATCTGACCCGTCTGCCTGAATACTGCCGGTTGGCCGCTGAAATGTGCGGAATCGAGATCCCTCACTCGTATCCGGTCGTCGGGAGCGACGCGTTCAGGACCGGCACCGGAGTGCATGCTTCTGCGATCATCAAGGCCATGCAGATGGGAGACGAGTGGTTGGTCGACCGGGTGTACAGCGGCGTGCCGGCGTCCATGTTCGGGCTGGAGCAGACGATCGAGGTCTCTCCGGTATCCGGTCTGAGCAACATCCGTTTCTGGCTCCACGAGCACGGCCACGATCCGCACGACAAGACCCTGTGCGATGCGGTCTTCGCCCTGGCAAAACGGAGCGATCATACGCTCACCCGCGAGGAAATCGAGGACGAGATCGCCGCATGCATCGAAAGAGCGGGTCCCGCCCCATCCGGAGACGACGATGATTGAGAGATTGCACGTCCGGCGTCTCGTCGGCCTGACCACGATGATGCTCGGCCTGACGGCGGTGTTCGCCTCGTTGACCCTGGTGGCCGTGTCGAAGCCCGGCCTGGCGGCGGCGTTTGCCGTGGCGGGAGTAATCCTGACCGTGACGGGTCTGCGGCTGCTTCCCGATCCCGCACGCTAGTTTCCGGGGTACCTTTTCCGCTTCCGAGTGTAACCACGCGTATCATGACGACCATTCGATCGAATA
>JBDHBK010000542.1:0-2117 GCA_039592635.1 Gemmatimonadota bacterium | reverse complement strand
GGGGACGATCCCCTGCCCCATGAATGCCGAGTCCCCGTGTACGAGGATCGGAAGCACCGACGTGCCGTAGGCATCGAGGGCACTCTCGTCTTCCTCGGACATCAGGAGGCCGCTCTCGCGAGCCATCAACTCCCGCTCGGCCCTGGCCATGCCCTGCACCACCGGATTGACGTGCTCCAGGTGGCTCGGGTTGGGCGCCAGCGAGATCTCGAGTTCTCCCACCTGAGATCGCACCAGTTCCCGGGCGCCAACGTGGTACTTCACATCTCCCGATCCCGCTTCCGCGACCCGGCCCTGCATTCCCTTGGCCGCCTGGCCTTCGAACTCAGCCAGCATGGCCTCGTAGGAGAACCCGATGATGTGGGCCAGCACGTTGAGGCGGCCCCGGTGCGCCATCCCGATGAAGTACTTCTGCGTTCCCCCCAGTGCCGTGCGCCGGATGACCCGGCGAATCATGGGGATCAGCATGTCGAGGCCCTCGATCGAGAACCGCTTCTGACCCAGGTACGAGCGCTGCAGGAAGTTCTCGAAACCTTCCACCTCGGTGAGGATGCGCAGCAAGTGAACCTTCCCGCCGTCGTCCACGGGGTTCATGTGCTGGCCGGACTCGATGTAGTTCACCAGCCAGTTCCACTTGGCGGCGTCCTCCATGTGGTCCAGCTCGTAGCCGATGCGCCCGGCGTAGATCTCTCGCAGGCGCTCTACGGCGTCGCGGGCCGTCGCTCCCAGGGAATCGAGACCGACGGCAGACGCGGGGATCGTCTCCAGGTCCACCCAGGAAATGCCGTGAAATCCGGGCTCGATCGAGGGATGACCGGTGCGCGGCGTGCCCAGCGGGTCGATCTGGACGTTGAGGTGACCCTGCGTACGGAGGGCCTCGACGAGCGAGCCGGCAGCAGCCGCGATCCGGAGTTGTTCGGGTGCAGCAAGAGTCGATTCAGCGGGCGGACCGGGCGTCGACGCCGGCGTCGGGGTGTCGGCGGCTTCGGGGGTCTGAACGGGGGCCGGGGTTGCGACGCCCGCTCCCTCGACCAGGTCGGCCAGGGAAGGCGGTACGATGCCCCTTTCCCTGAGCGAGCGCTCGTACAACTCCTCGGCCAGGCCAGCGTTGTATCCGTCTGCGCGGAGGTACTCCCCCGCTCTGCTCTCGTCGCTCAAATCACCGTCCAGAACTCCGTGGTTCGGATGCCGGGCCCACCCCTGGGATGCGCTCCGGCCTGCGGGCTCTCCAAGCTATTCGATGCGTGGAAGGGCACAAGGTTGCTGAGAATCAGCCACCCGCATCGTTCGCGGCTTCGCCGCGCATGCGGAGAATCGGTTGGTCCCAGTCGTCCTCGAGCTGTACCGAGAGGCCGTCAGCGATTCGGTTCACGTAGTTGAAGTAGCTGGCGACCTCACACACGTGCAGGATCGCCTCATCGGTGAGATCTGCGTTGCGCATTCGCTCGATGTCAGATTGCTCGACTGAAGCTGGTTGGAGCGTCAGCTTTTCAGCGTAGGCCAGCATCGCGCTCAGACGCTCGTTTTCCTGCGCGGTGGCCCGCCAATCGCCGACCAACCCCTCGATGAAGTCCTCTTGCTGCCGGAGTCTACGGAGCCCCGCCCCGTGATGCTGCACTCAGTAGAAGCAATCATTGGCCGCCGAGACCACTACGGCGATCGACTCCCGCTCGACGCGGGTCAGGGGCGAGGGGCCGAACATGCTGGTGCGATAAAGGGCGTAGTGATCGAGCAGCGACTGCGGATGAAGAGTGTGAATCCCGAGGATATGGTCGAGCGGTCGGCCACGGCTGATCCGCTCGTAGGCCTCAGCCAGCTTGCCTTCGGCCTCGTCCGGGCCAACGCGCTCGATCCAGGCGTCGCTCTTCGAGGGATCCCTTCGTTGAGTCATCGATGCATCTCCGATGTTGAGGCGCCGACTCGACCCACCCTCAGAACCCGGTCGGCGTCCGCCACACGATGTGGTGCTCGGTGTCCGATATCATGACCAACCCGAAGGGCGAGGTCGCCACTCCGATCGGTGACCACAGGCCCGCCACGCCCGCGTCGATCAGGTTGCCGGCGAACTCGGTGTCTCCGCTGCCGGCGAAGGTGTTGATCAGGGGCGAGACCAGGCT
>JBDHBK010000541.1:0-3120 GCA_039592635.1 Gemmatimonadota bacterium | reverse complement strand
GCCACCGGTGCCGGGTCCGCGTACACGCCCTCCGGACCATCGACGCTCCGCATGAGGTCCTCGAGGGGCAGATGCCAGAACGCCTCGGGCCAGTTCACTCGCGGCATCTCCGGCGAAAGGTCGAAGTAGCGAGCGACTCGCGCCCGGTCATCCGCATCCATGTCCGGATCGAACTGTGGCCGCTGCGTGTTCTGTACTCCGTACAGCCATGAGAAGAAAAGCATCTGCTCGGCACCGCCGCGGTACCAGTTGCCCTGCTCGTACCAGTCGCCGACGCGTCCGACGCCCGCTCCGAAGCCCTGCGGCACCATGGCCGCGTGCGCGGGGTGGTCCAGCGAGGCCAGCCCCATCTGCCACTCGGCCGTGGACGAGCAACCAAAGGTCCCGACCTTGCCGTTGGACCAGGGTTGATCCGCGATCCACGTGAGGGCGTCATACCCATCGGTCTTGGGCGGCCCGAGGATGTCCCACTCGCCTTCCGAGTAGAATTTCCCGCGCTCGTTCTGGTTCACGTACGCGTATCCCCGCTTTACGGCTTCCAGCGGCCGGCGGAGCATCCACGCACGCATCTCGCCGTCGCCCCAAAGATTCATGTTGTAGGGAGTCTTCACGAAGACCGTGGGCACCGGCTCGTCACCGGATGTCTTCGGACGGTAGATGTGCGTGGCCAGCCGCACCCCGTCCCGCATCGGCATCATGACCATCTCTTCGACGATCGCCAGTTCGTTCAGCTCGGCCCACAGGTCCTCCGCCTGTTCATCCGCCGGAGCTGAGGCGTCGGACGATTCGTCGGGTGGAGCCTGCTGACAGGCCGAGAACAACGCGATGGAAGACACGGCCAAGGCAGACAGCGCGGAGCGGAGCATGGTCGTCATGGGTCGAGCCTCATTGGCGGAAGGTGTAGCTGGGAAGGATAGGCAGGCAGGACCTTGATGTCGACATCGTGGCAGTCCGTGAGGCCCGCACCGTAACTTGATTCTCTGTCGATCTGATTCCGCGTTCCGTTGGAGACACGGCATGAACCTCCGGACAATCTCTCTACATTGGGTCCTTCTCGTTCTCCTCGGCGTTGCACCGGGGTCGCTCACTCTGGTCGCCCAGGAACATCCCTACGTTCCTCCGTCGGATCCGCAGGTGCGCGAGACCCTCGAGGAGTGGCAGGACCTGAAGTTCGGCCTGTTGATGCACTGGGGGCTCTACGCACAGCTCGGGATCGTGGAATCGTGGGCACTCTGCTCCGAAGACCAGCCGTTCCAGGACCGCGGCGGCATGCCCTACACCGAGTTCAAAGAGATGTACTTCGGGCTGATCCGGGAGTTCAATCCGGTCCAGTTCGACCCCGTCCCGTGGGCCGAAGCGGCCCGGTATGCCGGGATGCGATACGTGGTGTTCACGACCAAGCACCACGATGGCTTCAGCATGTGGGACACGAAACAGACGGACTTCCGGATCACCGGCCCGCACAGTCCGTTCAGGGATCACCCGCGGGCGAACGTGGCCAGAGAGGTGTTCGAGGCCTTCCGAGCCCGGGACTTCATGATCGGGGCCTATTTCTCCAAGCCGGACTGGCATCACCCGGACTACTGGTCTCCCCTGTGGGCGACTTCCAATCGCAACAACAACTACGACATCCGGAAGTACCCTCAGAAGTGGCAGAGCTTTCGGGACTTCACGTACAACCAGATCGAAGAGCTGATGACGACGCTGGGACGCGTGGACATCCTGTGGCTGGATGGTGGCTGGGTCAGGCCCGACTCAACGATCAACGACGAAGTCCGCTCGTGGGGCTTCGACATCGCCCCGTGGGAGCAGGACATCGACATGCCGCGCATCGCGGCCATGACCCGAGCGCACCAGCCGGGGCTGCTGATCGTGGATCGAACGGTGCACGGGGAGTTCGAGAACTACCGGACCCCGGAGCAGCACGTCCCGCCGGAAGGTCTGCCGTATCCGTGGGAGACCAACATGACCTTGACCCAGAGCTGGGGTCACAACTTCAACCCCGTCTACAAGAGCCCGGAGCGCATCATCCACACGCTGAAGAGCCCGGAGCGCATCATCCACACGCTGATCGACGTGGTCTCCAAGGGCGGAAACTACTTGCTCAACGTGGCGCCGACGCCTGAGGGCACCTTCGAAGACGAGGCCTACGAAACCCTCGCCGAGGTTGGTCGGTGGATGAAGGTAAACGGTGAAGGGATCTATGGGACGAGGCTGCACCAGCCGTTCAGCGAAGGCGACAGCGTGCGGTACACCCGGAGCAAAGATGGCCGGACGGTCTATGCGTTCCTGTTCGGGTGGCCCGGCGAGGCCGTCGAGCTGCGCACCGTCCAGGTTCGCGAAGGGGGAGAAATCCACTTGCTGGGGCACGAGCGGCCCCTCGAATGGTCGCGGAGCTCGGGCGGGATGCACGTCCGGCTTCCCCCCGAGGGGGAGGAAGCCGGTGCGTATGCCTGGGTCCTGCGGGTCGACGCGGCCGACTAGCTGGGCCAGTCCGGTCGGTGTTCTACTCGCTTCCGATGGGCCTGGCCTCGAAGGTGTTGGTCATCAGTTCGTCGTCCCACCCACCGGTGACGTGAATGAACGCCTTCGCGTCGAACAGGAACGCCTTGATCAGGTTGTGGTTCAGGTAGGCGTAGACGCCGTCCTGCTTGAAGGTGTACACGGCCGCCGCCGTTCCACCCGCCACCACGTCCCATGACTCGAGGCCCTCGTCCGGCCGGTTGTTGAACTTCCCGTACGGCCACACCCAATCACCGTGTCCGCCTATCAGGTGAGGATACGACGGGTTATTGGCCTGAGAGTGGAGCATGAGGATGGTCTCGCCGACCTCGGCCTCGAGGCGGATGTCCTGGGTGAGCGCCCCGTACGTTCCGTTGAACGCGATGTGCGTGGGCACAAGGCCCTGCATGACCTGAAGCGTCGCCCCCATCTGGGACGCGTAGTTGTCGAACCGCAGCGAGGTCCCGTCGTCGTTCATAGGGACGTAGTAGTCCTGTTCGCCGAAGTAGAACGCCCGGTCGTAGCGGACCGGGTTACCGTATCCGTCCCTCAGTCCCTCGCGCGGCAGCACCAGGATGGCACCGTTCCCGCCTGTGACGACGTGGTAGGGCACCATCT
>JBDHBK010000540.1:0-2126 GCA_039592635.1 Gemmatimonadota bacterium | reverse complement strand
CACACGTGAGGAGTTCGCGGCCACGATCGTCCAGATGGTCGAACGCAAGGGTGGGCCGACGGTCTACGTGAGGGGAGACCGTGATGTGCCGTACGGGTCGGTGCTGTGGGTCATCGGCACGCTCAAGGAGTCGGAAATCGACGCTGTCAGTCTGATCGCCGACCCGGACGTGGATCGCTGACGCCGTGGGGAGCGGAGCGGGGGCCGAGTGAGCGGGGGACGTGAGCGGCACAAGATGCCGCCCGGCGCGCTGATCGCGTCGACGATCCTGCACGCGGTGGTTGGAATCGCCATGGCGGTGGCTGGAGCCTACATGGCGCCGCGTGCGCTTCCGGCTCAGACGTTTCGCGTGCACCTGGTCGCGGCGGCGGACGAGAGCGCCCCCATGCGTTTGAAGCATGAGCCGGCCAAGGTCGACGAGGAGGAAAACCTTCCGCCTCCGCCTGAGCCTACCGCCGACCCGAAGCCGCGAACTGAAGTCCCCACCGTCGTGGAACAGCCCCCTCCGGTGGAACCGTCCAAGGAGCCGTCGCGCGGGCCCGAGGAGGGGGACGATCCGATCAACGTCCACCTCGAGGGAGCAGCCTTCGTCGATCCGCAGTACCTCGAGAACATCATTCTCCAGGTGCACCGGTACTGGAGGCCCCCCACCGGGAATCGCAACCTGCGAGCCGAGGTGGTGTTCACGATCGAGAGCGACGGATCCACGAGTGACATCGAGTGGATCCAGCGTTCCGGGGACCTTGCCTTCGACCTGGAGGCGCATGGGGCGGTGGAGGCCGCGGGTCGGGCCAGGGCCTTTGGCCCCCTGCCGGCGGCCTGGCCCCGCGACCAGTTGAGAGTGTCTTTCTTCTTCGATCCAGCTTCTTTGTGAGGTGAGCCGAGTGATGACGGGACGGAAGCTAGCGACTGTCGGACTGTTGCTCCTGACCTGGATGGCAGTTTTCGTGGGTGTTGGCCGGGCGCAGGATCCCGGTGACGTTCGGGTCGGCATCACGTATACGCCGGGCTACCTGCCCGGGCTCGTGATGACTCCTGTCGAGTCGGACGGCACGTTGGCCGACTACGCCGTGCAGGTGGACAGCATCCTGCGACGAGACCTCGACTACGCAGACCGGTTCGAGATCATCCCGGTCCCTGAGGACCTTTCGACCGACGGACCGGTGAACTACGGGCTGTGGAACCAGCTGGGCGCGGTGTGGCTCGTGGTTTCCGAGGTCACGGGGACGGCGGCTCAGCCTGTTCTCCGGGTGAGCCTGCACGACGTAGTGTTTTCTGAACTGAAGGAAGTGAAGGCGTTTTCGCTTCCTCGCCCCACCGACTCCGACTTCCGGATGGCGGTCCATCGGGTGTCCGATGAGGTCGTGACGTGGGCCACCGGCGAGCCCGGTATCGCGGCCTCCCGCATCGTGTTCCGGCGTATGGTCACGCCCACCGCTTCTGACCTGTTCCTGATCGACAGCGACGGCTATGGCCTGCGCAGGCTCACGCATGAGGCCGCGACGAACGACAGCGCGATCGTGATGTCTCCCGAGCTGTCCCCGAATGGACGTTTCGTCGTGTACGTGTCGTACAAGTCGGGCAAGCCCGTGATCTACGAGATCGACCTGGTAACCGGAGCCGAAGTGGTGATCTCGGATATCGGGCGCATCAACGTGACGCCGGTATACTCGCCGGATGGACGGCGGATACTGTTTGGACGGACACAAGACGATCACACGGAACTGTTCGAGATTCAGCGTGATCCGCTCTGCTGCACCCGCAGGGTGACCTACACGTCCACGGGTGAGACCCTGGGCGGGTCCTACTCGCCCGACGGACGGTCTCTGGCGATCACCTCGACTCCGCTCGGCAATCCACAGATATACGTTCTCGATATGCAGCGCGGAGGCGATCCGGCGATCGTGAGTCGGTATGTATTCGGAGAACGCGGCTATGCGACCTCGCCGCACTGGTCACCGCGGGGCGATCGAATCGCCTACCACACGTGGGTGGACAGCTGGTTCCAGATCGTAACCGTCAACCCGGATGGGACCGATCGCCGCGTCCTGACGTCGCGCGGGAGCAACGAAGATCCGAGTTGGGCCCCGGACGGAAGGCACCTCGTATTTGCAGGCACGTTACGC
>JBDHBK010000539.1:0-5152 GCA_039592635.1 Gemmatimonadota bacterium | reverse complement strand
GTTCGGCTTCCACCGGGCCTTCCCCGGCGCCTTCAACCGATCGGACACGACGACCTCTGAAACGGTTGCGTCGTTTGTGGTCCCGCTCGCCGGTTCCTAACTTTGCGCTTCGATTGAATCCGCGCAGCCTGTTGGTATCCTTTATGAATGGGTTTGATGAGCCTGATCCACGAACTCGAAGCGCTGCAGGCCGAGCGAGGCCACCTGTCAAAAGGCGACCTGCGGGAGCTGGCCGCCCGACTGTCGGTGCCCCAGTACCGCCTGCAGGAGCTGATTTCGTTCTATCCGCATTTCCGAACCGCGCCGCCGGCGCCGATCGAGGTCGCGGTGTGTCGGGACATGAGCTGCCATCTGGCTGGAGCCGATGGTCTGGCGGACCGACTGAAGGCGGCGCTTGCCGACCGGGACGATGTGGAAGTTGCCGAGGCTTCGTGCCTCGGATGCTGCGAGCGGGCTCCCGGGGTCCGGATCAACGGGGTCCCCGTAAAGGCCTCGAACCTGGACGGCCTTGTCGAGGTGATCCGGGACGGAGGACCGAAGCGTGAGCTCAGACCGCACCGGGCCTGGAAGACGGACCCACACGGGGATGCCGAGAGCGCGTACGAGGGAATTCGCATGGCGCTCGCCCAGGCGGATCCCGACCAGGTTTCGCTCCAGCTGATCGCCGATCTCGAGAAGAGTGGCCTCAGGGGGATGGGAGGCGCGGGCTTCCCGACCGGGCTCAAGTGGAAGCTGGTACGCGGTGAGACCGCCACGCCCAAGTACGTGGTGTGCAATGCGGACGAGAGCGAGCCCGGGACGTTCAAGGACCGGGTGATCCTCGAGGACCTTCCCTACCTCGTCATCGAGGGGATGATGCTGGCGGGTCTCACGATCGGGGCCTCTCGCGGCATCGTGTATCTGCGGCACGAGTATCAGACCGCCAGGGCGGCCCTCGAGGCGGAGATCGAGCGCGCCCGCGACATCGGCTGGCTGGGCGACGACATCCTGGGCAGCGGGTTCGACTTCGACGTCGAGGTCTTCATCTCGCCGGGAGGATACATTCTGGGTGAAGAGACCGCGCTGCTCGAGGCGCTCGAGTTCCCCGGGCAGAAGGGCCTTTGGGGACAGCCCACCCTGATGAACAACGTCGAGACCTTCGCCCATGCCGCCGCGATCGCAGGCGAGGGCGCGGACTGGTGGATGGAGCACGGGGTGAACGACTGCGCCGGGCTCAAGTTCGTGGCGGTGTCCGGTCACGTGGAGAAACCGGGCGTATACGAGATCCCCATGGGAACGACGGTCGCCGACCTGATCGAGATCGCGGGGGGCGTGAGCGGCGGCCGGGCCCTGAAAGCCTTCGCGCCCGGTGGGGCTTCGTCCCTGTTCCTGCCGCCGGACCGTGCCGACACGCCGATCGACTTCAAGGCCCTGGATGCGGCGGGCAGCATGATGGGCTCCGGCGCCCTGGTCGTCGTGGCCGAAGGCACCCCCCTTCTCCCGCTGGCCACCAACATCGTGCGCTTCTTCCGCAACGAGTCGTGCGGCAAGTGCGTGCCGTGTCGCGATGGAACCGAGAAGGCGACCGCGCTGCTGGAGCGGGCCGAGGCCACCGGCGAAGCGATCGACATGGACGTGATCGAGAAGCTGAATCTCCTGCTCACCGAGACTTCGATCTGCGGCCTGGGCTACGTGGCCCTCAACCCGCTGCTTTCCGTGGCCAGGTACTGGCCGGAGGAAGTGCCAGGGGCCCGAAGCGGAGGGACGGCGTGATGGCGAGGCGTGAGTCATGAGCGAGCAAGGCGCCGGGACGACCGCCATCCGTCTCACGATCGACGGTCGCGAGGTCGAAGTCCCTGCGGGCACCTCGATCTGGGATGCGGCTCGAGCGGCCGGCGTCGAGATCCCGGTCCTGTGCCACGATCCCCGCCTTCCGCCGGTGGGCGTCTGCCGCGTGTGCCTGGTGGATGTGGGCGAGAAGAAGCTGGCGGCGTCGTGCGTGCGCGAGGCCTCGGACGGCATGGCCGTGACCACCCGCAACGAGAAGATCGACGCCTGCCGGAAGGGACTCGCCGAGCTTCTTCTTTCGGACTATCCGACGGATTCCGAATCCGGATCGAAGACACAGAGTGACGAGTTGCTGGCTCTGGCGACGGAATACGGGGCGGAATGGCCACCGGCTTCCGGGAACGGCGATCGCACCGCGCCGGTCGCGGGTATTCCCTCGGGAGCCGGCCGCCCCATCGACCAGTCCTCTCCCGTCATCCGGGTGGATCACCAGGCCTGCATTCTGTGTGACCGATGCATTCGCGCCTGCGATGACATACAGGTAAACGCGGTCATCGGACGCACCGGCAAGGGATACACGACCCGCATCGGGTTCGATCTCGACGACCCGATGGGCGTCAGCACCTGCGTGTCGTGCGGTGAGTGCGAGAAGGTGTGCCCGACGGGAGCCCTTTCCCTCGTCCAGCTCGTTGACAACCTGATGTCCCCGGCCGCGAAGCCGCGCTCGGAGCTCAAGCAGGTGGACTCGGTGTGCCCGTACTGCGGGGTGGGCTGCGCGCTCACGTACAACGTGGACGAAGACGCGAACCGCGTCGTGTACGCGGACGGCCGTCCCAGCCGCGTGAACGAGGAACGTCTGTGTGTGAAGGGGCGCTATGGATACGACTACGCTCACCACGCGCAGCGCCTCACCGTTCCGCTCATCCGGCGCGAGGACTCGTACCCCAAGGGCCCCCTTTCGCCGGAGGTCGGCGAGTCCGATCAGAAGAAGCGGAAGCGCCCCGGCGGCCTGGTGGACTACGAGCACGTCCTGCCTCACTTCCGTGAAGCGACCTGGGAGGAAGCCCTGGAGCTCGCCGGGCATCGCCTCGGCCATGGCGGGCTTCGGCAGCGCCAAGTGCAGCAACGAGGAGGCGTACCTCTTTCAGAAGATGATCCGTGCCGGCTTCGGAACGAACAACATCGATCACTGCACCCGGCTGTGTCACGCTTCGTCGGTGGCCGCCCTGCTCGAGGGGATCGGCTCCGGCGCGGTCACCAACGTGTTCGGCGACGTGGAGAACGCCGAGGTCACCCTGATCACCGGCTCGAATACGACGGCCAATCACCCGGTCGCGGCCACCTTCATGAAGCAGGCGGCCAGAGAAGGAAAGACGAAGATCATCGTGGTCGAGCCACGACGCATCGACATGGCCGACCACGCCGAGATGTTCCTGCAGATTCGATCGGGAACGGACGTCGCGTTCTACAATGCGGTCATGCACGTCCTCATCGAGGAAGACCTGGTCGATCACGAGTTCATCCGGACTCGCACCCGGGATTTCGAGGACCTCAAGGCCCTGGTCGAGAAGTACGACCCGGAGATGGCTTCGGAAATCTGCGGGATCCCGGCTGACGACATCCGCCGGGTGGCCCGCCTCTTCGGCGAGGCCAAGACGGCCATGGTGTTCTGGGGCATGGGCATCGCCCAGAGCGTGCACGGCACGGACAACGCCCGCTGCCTGATCGCGTTGATGCTGATGACGGGGAACGTGGGAAGGCCGGGCACGGGTCTGCATCCGCTCCGCGGCCAGAACAACGTGCAGGGTGCCTCGGACGCCGGTCTCATCCCCATCATGTACCCGGACTATCAGAAGGTCACCGACCCCGACGTGCGAGCGAAGTTCGAAGCCGCCTGGGGGGTGGATCTCGATCCCAACCCGGGCCTCACGGTAGTGGAGATCATGGGACAGGCCCTCTCCGGGGACATCAGGGGCATGTACATGATGGGCGAGAACCCATTCCTGTCCGACCCGAACGTGAACAAGGTCCGGAAGGCGCTCGCCAACCTCGACTTCCTGGTCGTGCAGGACATCTTCCTCACCGAGACGGCCGAGTTCGCGGACGTCATTCTTCCGGCGACCACCCACCTGGAGAAGGTGGGCACCTATACGAACACCGACCGGCGAGTACAGGTGGGCCGGAAGGCGCTTCATCCGCCGGGGTCGGCGCGCGAGGACTGGAAGATCGTCTCCGAGCTTTCGACCGCTTTCGGATATCGAATGCGGTACGATTCTCCGTCGGACGTATTCGACGAGATGACGTCCCTCGCCCCCTCCTATGCGGGGCTCACGTACGAGAACCTGGGACTCACCGGAAAGCTGTGGCCGTGCCCCGACCTGGACACGGACGGCACCCCGGTGCTGTTCGCGGACTCGTTCCCGACACCCGACGGCCTGGGACGCTTCGCGCCCGCCGAGTTCACCCCGGCCGCCGAACCACCGGACGACGAGTACCCGTTCATCCTGAACACCGGCCGGCTGCTGGAGCACTGGCATACCGGCACGATGACCCGGCGATCGAGGGCCCTGCACGCGATCGCGCCGGAAGCGAGGGTGGAGGTTCACCCGGATGATCTCAGGGCGCTTGGGGTCAAGAGGGGCGGCTGGGTAAACGTGACCTCCCGGCGCGGCTCGATCGTGCTGAAGGCGAAGGCCTCGAAGGACCTGCTGCCAGGCAGCGTGTTCATCCCGTTCCACTTCCGCGAAGCGGCCGCGAACGTTCTCACCTACGACGCGCTCGATCCCTACGGGAAGATCCCCGGGTTCAAGTTCTGCGCGGTCAGGCTCGAAGCGGCGGACTGATATACAGGCCCAGCGTGAGTAACGCCCGAACGCGGGGATTGACAGCATCTCTCCGATTTAGGTAGCCTCGATAGCGCTCCCCACGGGCGGTGGCGAGCGGCTTTTCCTTTTTTTGGAGTTGTCGGTGCTCCGAGGCGCTGACCCTCAATAGCACAACAGAATGTCCCGGGCGCCGGATCTTCCGGTGTTCCAATACTGCTGGCGCTGCCGTGAGAATGGATGCTACGTCGTTTCGTGATGTTTGCTGTAGCCGCGGCCTTTATCTGGCCCGGCGCCGTCGTCGCACAGGATATGGCTGAGGAGACTCCGCCGATGCTGATGATCAGTGCCTGGAAGTGCGACTTCGGCGACATTGAGGCCATCGGGGCCGACTGGGAAGCTGGCGGAGTAGCCGCCGCCAACGCCGCGATCGCCGCCGGACACTGGGCATCCGCGGGTGTATTCTACCACGACTGGTCCGACGAGTGGAACGTGAACTTCTGGGCCGTGGGCGAGAATGAGACCCACCTGATCGAGGGCCAGGATGTGAGCAACGCAGCCTA
>JBDHBK010000538.1:0-2128 GCA_039592635.1 Gemmatimonadota bacterium | reverse complement strand
ACTACCGCGCGAGGTTGTTACAAAGCGGTCAACTTAATACCAAAGAAGCACTTACCTGCGACGCCAGGTTCTGGCATACCCGTTGCATAAATCCGACACCGGAAGGACGGACCGGCGCGGTGCCGGACGCGGGTGAGGAAGGGACGAGAGGACTGGGAGGATGATGATGAAGATGATGAGACTTCTCGAGGCGGTGGCAGCGTCAGCGGCAGTTCTGGTCGCAGTGGCTCCGGCCGCCGCGCAGGACCGGCCTTCTTTCGAGTTGCCGGCGATCGAAGTGACGGTGCTTCAGAGCGATCTGCACCAGACGGCAATCTCGCTGTATGAGATTCCGAGCTACTGGGAACTGGCCGGCGATCTGCACAAGGCGGCAGCGGACAACCTGCCCAGGAACGCCGCGGGGCAGTTCTTCGGCTACAGCCGGGCTGCGGTGCTCTACTTCCACGCGGGCGAGTTCGATGACGCGCGCCGCTCGATGGAGGATGCCGCTGAAGTCGCTGCGGCCACCGGAGACTTCTACACGGCGGCCAATGCGTACGTGGACGCGGCTTTCGTAGCGATCGCAGAGGGCTACGCGGGCAAGAAGCGCGAGTTCGTCCACGAAGCCGTGGAACTGGCTGATTCGGAGTGGATCACGGCCGAGGAGAAGGCCGACATCATGGCGCGGATCGATGGTGCGCCGGCTGGCCCGGCCTCGGCCCGAGTCGCACTCGCCATGCGGCTGGGTTCGCCGATGACGCTGGCGGCGGACTGAGGTCCGAAGAAGCAGAAAACTGGGGGCGGCGAGCGGGATGACGCTGTGGGGCTGATGGGTGGATGATGATGGGACAGGGTGTGGCCTCGCCCTCTCAGCTGGAAGAGCCCCGGTGCGAAAGCGCCGGGGCTCTTTGGTTTCTGCGGAAACCACCCCGCTTCGCTATTGTACCACCCTGGGGAATGACGCATTCAGAGGCTAGAGGGCGGGTACAGTCGTGACGTGGTTTCGCCACATTTCCATTGTTCGAGCCGGAATCGCGGCAGTCGGCACCGCGTTGATGCTCTCCGTGCCCCAGCCTGCGCGTGCCCAGTCCTACTCTTCTTCCGGCGACATCCGAGTCGTCGAGACCGTCGATCCGGTCAGCGGCGCGCGTTACCGCCAGGCCGTCTACGACCTGACAAAGAAGGAGATCAAGGCCGTGCAGAGGGCATTGCGCGAGGACGGCTACCTGGGCGTCGGCTGGACGGGCCAGCTGGATCACGGCACGGTGAAGGCGCTGAACGAGCTCCAGGTGGAACGGGGCCTGTACCAGTGCGGGTGCGTGTCCTACGAGACCATCGTGGCCCTGGGTCTCAAGCCAGATGTCCAGGTCACGACCGTGGCCGTGGGCGGGGCCAGCGCCGCTGCTTACGGAGCCGACGACCGGTACCGAAGTGGCTACCGATCCGGGATCTACTACCCGATCGCGGTCCCGATCTTCGTCCCGGTAGATCCGGATGACCCGGATTCTCCCGACGGGCCGGACGGCGGTGTTCCGGCCAGTGGCGTCATCGGGACGCCGACGTATCCACCGCCGGGAGCCGCTCCACCCGGAATCCGTCCGCTGGCACCCCCGACGCGTGTGCTGCCGTCCGGCTCCAACTAGCGGTGGGCTCGAACACCCAACCTTCATTCCCTATCGAGGCTCTCGTGAACCACAAGTTGGCTTGCCTGGTCGCCGCAGCTGTCTTCACGCTGCTGCTCAGTACGAAACCGCTGGGCGCCCAGGAATCAGGCGCCCGCTCGGACGGCGCTTCCGATGGGGAACGTCCCCGCATCGGCCTCGCGCTCAGCGGAGGCTCGGCCCGCGGATTCGCCCACGTCGGTGTGCTCCAGGTCCTCGAGGAAGCCGGGGTTCCCGTGGATGCGATCGCCGGCACCAGCATGGGAAGCGTGGTAGGCGGCCTGTACTCCTCCGGACTCTCGACCGAAGAGCTGCGCGCCGTAGCGGCCGAGGTCGATTGGGACCGGATGTTCAGTGATGCGCCGGACCGCCGCAACCTGCCGATCGAGCGGAAGGTCGAGCAGGGACGCACCGTCTTCGGATTGCCAATCGTCGATGGATCGCCTCGTCTTCCCAGCGGCATCGTGCAGGGGCAGCGGATCACGCAG
>JBDHBK010000537.1:0-2131 GCA_039592635.1 Gemmatimonadota bacterium | reverse complement strand
ACTTCAGGCCACTTCGTCCTCCCGCCGACGCCTCACCGCGGTCAATCCGAACGGAATCAGCAGCAGCGCACCGCCGAGACCCATCGCGGCCTCACCGAACGTGATCGCGCGGAAGGGGCTCCGGCCCTGCGCCTCCGCCATTACGACCGCCGTCTGGAGCATCGACTCGACGTCGCGGTCGTTCGCGGCCCGCGGCCAGTTGCCCTCACGGCTCCGTGGCACCTTCACGAACGAGATCTCCTGGTTGCCGTCGGCCAGCGCGGCGAGGATGGAAATCTCGGCCTTCGACACGCCGTCCGTACCGTGAATCGCCAGCACCCAGTTGCCCTCCTCGGGGATCTTGCCCCAGGCGGCCCACACGCCCTCGTCTCCGACCGCGGTGAACTTCAGCGGCAGCGACACGCGCTGTCCGTCCACCATTCCCTCGGCCGTTCCCTCGACGGGAAACTGACCGGCGTTTTCGTGGTGGTAGATGCGCACCAGGGCCAGCGCTCCACGCGTCTCCTTGTCCAACCGGTTGGGGGGGTACTCGATGCTGATCCACGGGGGGCCGGCGATCGCGATCGTGGCGGCCACCAGCAGGGGCGCCGTGGCCAGGATCGCAGGCCGGGCAAAGGTCTTCAGGTCAATCCACCTCATCGTCATCCTCCTGTCGGGGGGTCGGGCGTGGGTTCGAATTCGGCGCCCTCAGCCGTCCGCTCCCCGCCACCTCGGCGCTACGGAATTGGGATGCCGCGCACCCGGAGGATTGTTTGAACAGGCCCGACATCCGGCGCGTAAGGGGCATGGCGGCCCGTAGGGCCGAGATCTTCCGGCGTTCCGCCCTTGCGTCCCGGCGGGCGGTAGAGCAAACAATTCACGTGTCCTCGATGTCCTAACGCTGAGAGAACGGACCACCGCCGTGCCGGAGGAGAGGGACATAAGCCCAGCCGAGCAGGCCCAGGCTCCGCTGTCCGAAGAGGACGAATCTCTCGTCCACCGCGCGCAGGGCGGTGACGCGCGGGCCTTCGAGGAGCTGTACCGGACGCACGTGGACCGGGTGTATGCACTCTGCCTTCGAATGAGCGCCGACCGGGAGCGGGCTGAGCAACTGACGCAGGACACGTTCGTGAGGTGCTGGGAGAAGCTGGGCACCTTCAGGGGAGAGAGCCTGTTTTCTTCCTGGCTGTACCGGATGGCGGTGAACGTGGTGCTGAATGACCAGAGGTCGAGGAAGAGACGGCACTTGAGGCTTGAATCGACCGGCGATCTCGGACGATACGGGCGGGCGGCCCCGGAGGGGAGGACGGAAGAGCGGATCGACGTGGAAAGGGCCCTGGCGGGCCTTCCGGATGCCGCCCGCACCGCGTTGGTGCTGTATGGAATCGAAGGATACAAGTACCGCGAGATCGCCGAGATGACGGGGCTCGCGGAGGGTACCGTGAAGGCGCAGATCCACAGGGCACGAAAGCTCCTGGAGGAAGCGTTGCACGGGGGTGACGAAGGGAAGAGTGGATGATGACGGACCATAGAGCTGAGGAAGACCTCCTCGGGCCCGAGCTGCGCGCTCTCCTGAGCACGCTGCCGAAGGAAATCCCGCCGGAGAGGGATCTGACGCAGGAGATCGCGGCGCAGACCTGGGACAGCCGCGAGAGGCTGCCCGGTGCTGCAGATATAGATGCGGAGGCAACGGATAAGAACAAGGCACGATCGCCGTGGTGGAGCGGACAGGGACTGAAGCTGGCCGCAGCCGCACTGGCGTTGATCGTCGTCACATCGACCGTCACGACCGTGCTCGTGCGCGACCAGGGCAGTGACATCAATGATGCATCTGCAACAGTTGCAGGCGCAGCAATAAACGCAGATCCGTCGGTCCTGGAGGCGACGTTTGTCCGGGACATGGAGGTCGAGAACCAGTTCTCGTCGGCGATTGCCGACATGGTGGCGGCTCTCGAGGCGAATCGTGACGAGCTTCCACCAGAGACGGTGCAGCTGATCGAAGAGAACCTCCGTATCATCGACGAAGCGATTCAGCACTCGCTGGCTGCCCTGGAGTCGGCGCCGGCAAGCCTGCCCTTGCAGCAGGCGGTGATGACATCGTACGAGAGAAAGCTGGACTTCCTGCGGCAGGCGACCGCTCTCACGGCAGAAG
>JBDHBK010000536.1:0-2930 GCA_039592635.1 Gemmatimonadota bacterium | reverse complement strand
CACCATTCGATCGACCTCGTCGAGAGCCGCATCGCGCGCGTCGAGGAGCGCCAGCCAATCGAGAAGCAGGTACTCCTGTGTATCCTCGTGGTCCCGCCAGCCCAGCACCGCGGCCACGGCCTGCTCACGCTTCGTCGGATCGCGAAGCCCGGCGACAAGGGCTGAAGCAGAGGCCTCGCCACCCGGAAGATCCGCGGTCCGGGCGTAGAACCGGAGGCTCTCTTCAGCCTCGTCCAGTCGACCGTCGAGCGTCTCAGCGAGCGCCATCAGCATGAGCGCCCAGGCAAAGTCGGGCTGTAGCGCGAGCACCCGGCCAATGATGCGCCGTGCATCCTCGTTCCGTCCGACGAGAAGCAGGGTCTCCCCGAGCTGCGCCAGCGTGTGCACGCGCAGGGGGTCCAGTTCCACTGCTCTCTCGCACCAGGAAACCGCTTCCTCCCATCGACCGGTACCCGCTAGATACCAGCAATACCAGCTGAGGCCCTGTGCGTAGTCGGGGTCGATCGCGATGGCCCTTCCGAACAGGCGCGCCGCCTCCTCCCAGTCGAGATCATACTCGTGGACCGTGATCGCGTAAGTGTAAAGGGCCTCGGCATTGTCGGGATCCAGCTCGAGCGCCCGCCTGGATGCCGACTTGGAGCGCTCGGCCGCTTCGCGCGATGGGAAGTCGCTGTACCAGGGCAGCGCGTTGTACGCCGCTGAGAGTCCGGTCCACGCGGGCCCGTACATGGAGTCCTTCTCCAGGGCGGCTTCGAACAGCCTCACGGCCTCGGTCAACCCACTCGCCGTGCGGGTCGCCGCGGTGCGCACTGAGGCAGGGACGAGTTCCGCCGACTCGCTTCCCTCCCCGGCCGCCGCCGGCGCCTCACCCGAAACCATCGCAGCGGCCACGGCTCCCGCGATCTCGTCCTGGATCTCGAACACGTTGTCGGCGGTGAGTTCGCGTTCCCAGTCCCGGGACCACAGGTGGAACCCGCCTTCCGCCTCGATCAGCTGGGCGGTGACGCGGACACGTCCGCCGGAGCGCCTCACACTTCCCTCGAGTACGGTTTCGACTCCCAGCGTATCCGCGATCGCCTTGAGATCGAGATTCGAGTCGCGGAGAGCGAAGGACGAGGTGCGGCCAGCTACACGGAGTCCGGGCACGCGCGTGAGGGCGTTCAGAAGCTCCTCTGATAGGCCGTCGGCGAAGTACGCGTCCTCCACGTTGCCGCTCATGTTCTCGAAAGGCAGGACCGCGATCGAACCGTAGTCACCGCGGTCGACGCCTGGCGCCTCGGGCCTTCCGAGCCCCCACCACGCACTTGCCAGCAGCAGCGCAGTGCCCGCGGCCGCCGCGATTCCCACCGGCCAACGACGGGCACGAGGCTCGGCCACTATCTCGTCGATCTCGTGCGGCTTCGGATCGGGGGTCCGAACGACGCCATGTGGCGTTCGCTCGTACAACCAGGCCAGGAGCAGCGCCACGGGAAAACCGGCCAGGGCCAGCACGGTGACCGCTGTAAGAAACGTCTGCGGCAACTGCAGACCTTCCTGCAGCAGGTCCGCGACCTGGAGGATGACGAAGGAGGTCGCACCGTACACCGCCGCAACGCGAAACACGCGGCGGCGCTTGAGTTCGGCAAACAGACGCTGATATGAGGCAGTATTGGACATTCCAGAAGATCGACCTTCGCCCGGACGATGGAAAGGGCTGGCAAGCAGGAGCGCCTTCCGTAGTTTGATCGCCGACGAATCGGGCCCGGTCATCCGTGCAGCACACGAACGAATTGGAGTCTTCGATGAACCGCCTTCGCATTCTGCTTGTCACCGGCCTCGCAGTTGGCGCCATGGGCCTCGCGCAGCCCGCACCGGCTCAGGACATGGTGGATCTCGAATCGGGCCTCCAGGCCTTGCTGGATAGTGTTGTCGAAGCGGGATCCACCCCCGGGATCATGATGCGCATCGACGCGCCATCGATGGGCTTCTCGTGGAGCGGCGTCGCCGGGGTCGCAGACACGGAGACGGGCGCCCCGCTCCTGCGCACGAACGCGGTCCGGATCGCCAGCAACACCAAGACGTACGTGGCCGCGGCGATCTTGAGGCTGTGGGAGGAAGACCGGCTTGGGCTCGACGACCCTCTTTCCATGCACCTTCCCGCAGAGTATGCGGAGATACTGGAGGGTGACGGGTACGACCTGGACGCGATCACGATTCGGCACCTGCTTACCCACACGAGCGGGCTGTACGACTACGCCGACCGGGACCTGTTCGTGGAAGCCGTGCTCGCCGATCCGAAACACCGATGGACCCCGGCGGAACAGATCGGTCTGGCGGTGGAATGGGGTGACCCGTACGGAGCCGCGGGGGAAGTTTACCGATACTCTGACACCGGCTACGTGGTGCTGGGCCTCGTCCTTCAATCCGTTTACGGGAAACCGCTTGCGCCCTCGCTGCGCGAGCTTCTCAACCTCGAGGCTCTGGGGCTGGGGTCGACCTGGCTCGAGACGTTGGAGGATCCTCCGCTCGGGGCGGCGGACCGTGCGCATCAGTACATGGGCGAGCTCGATACCTACGACTTCGATCCCTCCCTGGACCTGTATGGCGGCGGGGGACTCGTCTCGACCGCAGACGACATGGCGGTGTTCATGAGAGCGCTGTTCACTGGCGGCGTATACCGGGACGCGGCGACATCGGACACCATGCTTACGACGGTGGCCGGCGCCGGAGCCGGCCCTGACCTGTCCGGGAGCCCCATGGTGCCGGGCCGCTACCGCATGGGGGTCGAGGTCCGTGACCCGGGCGGCCTCGAGGTCTACATGCACACGGGTTTCCGGGGCACCCGGGCCGCCTACTTCCCGGGCCAGGACATCGCCATCTCGATCGCCGTCACCCAGCAGCAGTCACGCGCCCTGTTCCGGGTATTCATCGACGCGCTGACGGTGCTCGAA
>JBDHBK010000535.1:0-2318 GCA_039592635.1 Gemmatimonadota bacterium | reverse complement strand
GGTGCGGTAGACGTATCGTCCGTACCATCGCTCTCATCCGGGGCCGCACAGGCGGCCACCATGAGGACAGGGGCCAGGAAAAGGAGGCCGAGGTTTCTCAATCGCATTTCGTTCATGATCCGTGTTCGTGTTCATGTTTCGGTTCGCCGACCAGCCAGTCGGCGTAAAGCTCGGGCCTTCGGTCTTTCCAGAAAAGCCTCCGGGCCGTGGAGCGGGCGCACGCTCCGAGATCGAGATCCGCGATGACGAGATCATCCTCGAGCGTCGCACCGCGCGCCAGCACGACTCCCTCCGGATCTGATACGAACGACTCCCCGGCGAACGTCACCCTTTCCTCTTTCCCGACTCGGTTGCACAGGGCCGTAAAATAGCCGTTCTGAAAGGAAGCGGTTCGCACTTCCGCCTCGTACATCCCCTCCGGCCATTCGCCGATCCCGCCGGCCTGCGGGATGCAGACCAGCTCGGCGCCGGCCACGCCCAGAGCCCGCATGTACTCCGGATAGTGCCGGTCGTAGCAGATCGCCACCCCCACCCTTCCGACCGAGGTCTGGTAGACCGGTGCGCCCCGGTCGCCCGGGTCGTAGTACTCCTGCTCGTGGAACCACTCATAGTCCGTGATGTGCACCATGCGCGTGATGCCGAGAAGCGTTCCGTCGGCCTCGAAGACCGGCGAGCTGTCGAACGTCCGGCCCTGCTCGTCCCTCTCGTACATGTTGAATACGGTCACCAGGGACAGGGCCCGGGCCTGGGCCGCGATCCTGTCCGCCGTGGGGCCCGGGATGGGCTCGGCCCAATCGGCCGCCGCTGAGAACCCGCGCTCTTGCGGAAAGAAACGGGTAAGAGCGACTTCGGGAAACACCACGAGATCGGCCTCCGCGTCGGCCGCCCGCTCCATGTTGTGGAGCGCGCGAGCCAGGTTCTCCGCTCGGTCCTCACCTGCGTGTTGCTGTATCAACGCGATCCTCATGTCGTTCTCCTCTTGCCCCCGCCTGATCGTTCGGCTACTACCGTGTGCCGGCGACGCGCGGCGCGCCACCGGCCAATGAAAGCCCTGTGTCCATGAGCGCAAGCCAACCCAAGAGCACCAGCAGCAGCGAGGGGCGGCGATTCCCGCCGGATCTCGCGATCGTTCTTCTGGTCCTCATCTGGGGTTCGAACTTCTCCGTGGTCAAGTCGGCGCTGTCCGAGTTCAGCCCGCTCGCCTTCAACGCGACCCGGTTCGTACTGGCCTCCGCGGTCCTCGCCCTTTACATGGCGGCCTTCGGGAAGCGCGTGCGGTTCGAGAAGGGTGACGTCTTACGCCTGGTCGGACTGGGGCTCCTGGGCAACGTGGTCTACCAGGGGCTGTTCATCTACGGGATCGACGGGACGCGGGCCGGAAACGCGGCGTTGATGCTGTCGACCGTACCCCTGATCGTGACGGTGCTGTCCGTCGCCCTCAAGCACGAAACCATCAGCCGGGCCGGGTGGGCTGGCGTCGTCCTGTCGATCAGCGGCATCGTCGTCATCCTGTGGGGAAGCAGCCGGGGGCTGAGCTTCGGATCGGACACCATACAGGGCGACCTGATCATGCTGGGCTCCGCGCTCGCATGGTCGGTGTACACCGTGCTGTCGAGTCCGTACGTCCAGAAATACGGTACGCTGCCTGTCACCGCATTCACGATGTGGATCGGCACCGTCGGCCTCGTGGTCATCTCGACCCCGGCACTCCTGGCCCAGGATTGGACCTCGATAAGCCCCGGGGCGTGGGGGGGGCTCGTCTTCAGCGGCGCATTCTCCCTCGCGCTAGCCTATATCCTTTGGTACTACGGCATCCGGCACCTGGGAAGCAGCCGGACGGCGGTCTACTCCAACACCGTCCCCGTGGTGGCACTGATCGTGGCCTGGCTCACCCTGGGCGAGGTACCGACGTTGGTCCAGGTGGTGGGCACCGTCATGATCCTCGTCAGATCATTGCCCCGAAGTCGACCTTCGGGTTCTTGCGCATGAACTGCACGAGACGCGGTGCGTAGGACGCGAACGCCGGCACCTGGATTCCGCTCCCGGCAAGGTCCGCGCGCGCGTGCGAAACGGTGTAGTGGGTAGGGTGAGCGAAATAGTCGATCGCAGCGGACGGAATGCCCATTAGACGCCGGACACCCGGCACCCGATCGATGGTCCAACGCGCTGCTTCCCTGGGGACCCGTACTCTGCGCAGTCGCTTCCCCGTGGCCTCCCCCAGCACGTCCAGCAAGTCGCTCACTGTCAGCGGTTCAGGGTCCGCGAGCTGGTACGTCCGGCCGACCGAGTGCGGCAGGGCCGAGAGGTGCGAGATGGCG
>JBDHBK010000534.1:0-2141 GCA_039592635.1 Gemmatimonadota bacterium | reverse complement strand
TCGCACGACGACGGCACCGACCACGACGACGGCGGCTGCTCGCACGACGACGGCTCGACGGGTGGACATGGTGAGCCCGGCGGCTCCGGGGGATCCGGAAGCCATCCGAACGGAAGCGACTGCAGGATCGGACAAGTCGTACTCGGTTGGGCCTACGATGCAGGTAGTTCGCGAACCGAAAGCGATCGCATCTCGTGGAAGTGGTTCTATCCGGACGCGCCGAAGGTGCTGCAGGTAGATGCGGCGATCGCCTCAGACGGACACGTCGCCGAGGATCTTTGGCCGTGCAAACTGTGCGAAAAGGAGATCATCGGGGGAAACCTGAAACTGCATATCGACTAGCTACACGCCCGGTAGGATCCATGCGCCGGAAACGGCCATGGGGGGAACGCCCGCCCTGCCCATCCTACCGGGTGCCTCCTTGAAGGGGCAATGGGCCTGGAGGTCCGTCCGAACCGCAGCGGGCGGGCCTCCATCCATCCTGGAGGCGGCCCGCGGAGTTCGGATCCCCTGAGTGACGTTCCTCCACTTGCAGTCGTCCTTTCCTTGGAGGGGTTGGGCCGCTCACCAGACCGGTCGCACGGTCGCCTCGGCTGCTTCCCCATTTCCTTGAACAACGAGGGCGGGCACTGGAGAAGCACCATGTTGCGGACGCATCTCGCTCTGGCAGCGTGGGTGGCGGCCCTTGGCATCCCACTGCTCGTCCTGGGCGCGTGTCAGGGCGAACCGGAAGCCACGGAGCCCGTCGTGGCGCTCGCGCCCGAGTACGCAGGCTCGGGGCCGTCTGGCCCGTGCGAAGCGGTACTCGAGATCCTCGATGAGGCCATCGCATCGGAGATCAGGGCCTACTTCACCTACCTGCACGCTGCCGATGAGTTCGGAAACCCGTTCGCCCGGATTCGCGACGCCGAGTTCAGGCACGTCGAAGCGGTTCAGAACCTGTACATCAAGAGGGGGTTGAAGGCTCCGCCGCTGGCTGAGCCGCTGGAAGTGCCAACGTTCGAAACGCGGTTGCTGGCCTGCCAGGCCGGAGTGGCCGCGGAGTTGGCGGTCGTAGCCCTGTACGAGGAGCTCATTCCTCTTGTGCCGACCGATGTCGCCAGGGTCTTCCTGCAACTGCAGTCCGTGTCGGAAGCCAACCATCTGGAAGCCTTTCTGGCCTGCTCGTAGGTCCGGGATCCGTTGGGGGGGCGCTGGATCGCGTCCCCCTCCGGGTCCGACTGCTCAGCGCAATCATCCAGAGCAGCCACTTCCCGCTCGCCCGACAGCAACTTGACGCCCCTCCGCCGCGGACCGCATCGTGCCGGAAGTTGGAGCGATTCGGCCCCGACCCTTCCGGTCTGAAGTCTCACGTTCGCAGCGGAGGCAGCCTTGGGCGCGCTGAACAAGAGTCAGCAGCGGCCATCTTCGAGCGGTGGCACGCGCGGTCATGGCTTCGGAACCGCGCCCGTCTTCCTGGCGAGCATCAGCACCATCCTGGGTGCGATTCTCTTCCTGCGCTTCGGCTACGCGGTCGCGCATACCGGCTTCCTGGGCACGCTGTGGATCATCGCGCTCGGTCACGCGGTCACGATCCCCACGGCCCTGGCGATTGCGGAGATCGCGACCAACCGGCGGGTGGAGGGTGGCGGCGAGTACTTCATCATCTCCCGCTCGTTCGGAACGACCATCGGCGGGGCGATCGGCATCGCCCTCTTTCTCTCACAGGCGATCTCGGTGGCCTTCTACATCATTGCCTTCGGGGAGGCCTTCAGGGTACTGGGGCCCGCATTCCAGAACCTGACCGGGTTCGCGCTCGACCTGCGCCTGGTCACGGTCCCGGCGTTGATTTTCCTCCTCGCGCTCATGCTCACCCGCGGCGCCAATCTCGGGGTCGCGGCGCTGTGGATCGTGGTGAGCGTGCTGGCCGTGTCACTCGTGCTCTTCTTCCTTGGAAGGCCGGTAGAGGGTGCGACGGCGTCCAACGCCATCCTGAAGACCGAACTGCTCGCGGCGGATCCCCTGATCGTCGTGTTCGCCATCGTGTTCCCGGCATTCACCGGCATGACGGCCGGCGTCGGCCTGTCCGGTGACCTCGCCAACCCGAGGCGCTCCATCCCCCTGGGAATCCTATCGGCCACGCTGGTGGGTATGGGCGCCTA
>JBDHBK010000533.1:0-2142 GCA_039592635.1 Gemmatimonadota bacterium | reverse complement strand
CCTTCCAGAACCGCTTCACGGGTGCCCGGCTTCGAATGCGGCGTGCGTGTCTGTGCATGAAGTCGATCCCCGCTGTGGTATGCCGGACCTCGCCGTCCGGTTTGAAGTCGGGCCGCGCTTCAGAACGACACGCGGAGGCCGAGCCGCAGATTCTGGTTCGACGGCCTGAGAGCAGCGGTCCCGCCGTACTGCTCCCAGTCCGGCTCGAACGAGCGCACCTGCTCCTCCACGGTGAAGATGCCGTCGCCGTCGCCCCACCGCTGCTCGGCCCGCATGAGCATGAACTTGTTGAAATCGGTTTCCGGAGACTCGAGCGCGATGTCGAAGTCGTCGATGTCCGGATCGCCGTCCAGTCTCGGATCGGCGAGCGCGTCGTTGAGCCACCGTTCGCGGGCGGCCTCGTGCACGGTGTTGCCGGTATCGAGGAAGAGCGACTGCGTGACCGCTATGTCGAACGGGTTGCGCCAGTCCACGAAGGCCTGCATGGACCATCCCCTGCCGAGGCTGAATCCCTTGCTGAACCGGAAGTCGAGCCGGGTCTGCCACGGGGTCTCGAGCGCCCCGAGTGCCGTGCGCACCTGGCCGCCGCCGCTCGGCGGCCCGAGGCTGCCGTACCCGCCCTCGTACACGAGCCCCGTGTAGCGCTGCCCGCTCCTGATCGACAGGAGCGCGAAGAATCCGAAGTCACGAAGGATGGCGCCCGCCGTAGTCCCCTCCAGGTAGTCCGCCGGGAACAGCAGGCTCGTGGTGAGATTGATGTTGTGCCTTCGGCCCAGCTCCAGCGGGAGAAGGGTCTCCGGAGGATTGACGGGATCTCCGGTGAGGAAGCTCAGGTTGGTGCGCTGCGAGTTGACGAGGTCGAGATAGGTGTAGGGGTTGGTGCCCGTGCCCCGCGCGTCCAGGTAGCTGTACGCCAGGTTGCCGACGAACAGGTTGGTAATCGCCTTGTCTATCTTGATCTCGAACCCCGTGGACTCGGTGAAGTCCTGGTTCGTGAGCACGGTCGCGAACTCCGGGAGCCCGGTGTTCGGGTCGGTGCTCGGGACCTCTCGATACGTAAGGCCCGCCCGCTGCTTCTTGTAGAACGCGGCGAGGTCGATCACGAGGTCCTGACCCAGCAGCTGGCGGTAGCCGAACTCGAACGTCGAGGTGCTCGGCATCTCGACGTCGCGCGCATCCGGCCCCAGGAGATCGACCGACGAGGCCGCGTTGCCCCCCCAGCGATACCCGGAGTTGCTGAAGAAGGCCGGCGACTGGACGAAGCGGCCGTAGCTCAGCCGGAAGGTCGACGTCGGCGTGACCGGGAAGCTGGCCCCGAGGCGCGGGCTCAGCTCCGACTTCGTGGTCATCGGGATGAAGTTCTCGAGGCACGTGCCGTTCGGGTTCTCGGCCGTCACCCCGCCGCACGGTTCGTCGAACTTAGGAACGAACGCCTGCTGTTCCGCGCTCCAGCGGACGAACCCGGCCTGCAGACTGTCGGGGACGTTGCTCTCGTAACCCGGAAATCGCGAGGCCTCGGCGTCCGGATCCAGGTAGTCCCAGCGCAGTCCGGCCTCGAGCACGAGATCACCGACGTCGAGCCGGTCCTGGACGAACAGTGCTGCCCGGACGGGATTCGCGAGGTCCGGTCTGGCAGAGCCTGCGAACAGCGGCATTTCCATGCGGCTGAGGCCCACGGACAGGTACTCTCCCCCGAGCTTCAGACGGTTGAACCGCCCCGCCTGCCAGTCCAGCGACGCCCGCAGCTGCCACAGGTCCTCATCCTGTACGGTGTATCCGCCGTTTCCCACCCCGCTGATCAAGTAGCCGTAGTACCAGGCCCACGGATTCCAGCGCAGGTTGTGGTTGAGCCCGGCCAGCGTCTGGCTCGCCCCCAGGCTGTTGCCGGATTCCGGAAACACCTCCAGGCTGTCCGAGAGTGCGCCACTGCGCCACGCCTGCACGAACTCGTCCGTGGGTCGGAACACGTCGAAACCGTAGCGCCGGATGTCCTCGTCAACCACGAACTTCACGTTTCCCGGCGTAAAACCGAACGCCGGATCCCGGTTGTCGAGGAACCACCGCGGGTCCACCATGCCGCCGCGGAACCGGCTCGCCTGGTAGCTGCCGCGCACCTCGAGCGCGAGCTGCTGCGCGGAAGAC
>JBDHBK010000532.1:0-2142 GCA_039592635.1 Gemmatimonadota bacterium | reverse complement strand
GGAGGCCCCACGGGTCCAGGCCCATCATGTCCCGAGCTTCATGTTCGCCGGATGTCATCTGACGAGCTTGCCTCCGATGGAGGGGTGAATCGTGTTTCCTCCCTGTGCCTTCGCGACGTACAGAGCGGCATCGGCTTCAGCCATCAGGTCCTCGGCCGACAACTCCGCCTGCGTCACCCCCGAATGATACGCCACGCCTATGCTTAGCGTAACCCCTGCGTAGCCCTCATTTGTGGCGATTCTCATGTCGGCGACGCGCTCCCGGATCTGCTCGGCTACCTGCCCGGCGCCGTCCCGATCGGGGTTGACCAGAATAATGACGAACTCGTCACCTCCGTAACGGCACACGATGTCCGAGCTACGTGTGGCTTCGGTGAGGATCCGGGCCACGTTTCTCAGAATGAGGTTTCCAGCTGCATGGCCGTGCACGTCGTTCACCGGTTTGAACTTGTCCAGGTCGATGAACAGCACTGCGATGGAAGTGCCCGTGCGGCTGGCGCGGTTGAGTTCTTCCTCGAGCCGTGCGCTCAGGACTCGGAACGTGTAGGCGCCGGTGAGAGCGTCGTGCATGGCGTCCCGAGACGCCTGTTCGTACTGCCGGGCCAGGTAGATGGGACACAGCGACAGTGTGGACCTCCCACGCGCCACGGCCTGCGCGAACTCGATGCAGGTCGCGTGACCACAGGACCCCGTATTCCAGTATCGACCGTCCGGCGTGGTGCCGATCTTGGCCAGGATCTCTTCGACCTCGGCCGGGTCCGGAACGCCGAGGTCGACTCTCTTCGGTTCGAAGAACGTTCGCAGGTCCAGATCGCCGACGGGGGTGACGACCGACTCGTCGGACCGGGGTGGCTCGGACAGTTCGGCGATCTCCTTCCGCCAGTACAGGTCGTCACCGGGCCCGAACGCCGGATGACCCAGGTTCCCCTCGAAGGGGAGAATGTCCACGAAGCCGAGCGGAGTTCCTTCCTCGATCAGCGCACGCGCCAGCGCCGGCAGCGCCTTCAGGTCGCGCTCCTTCCTGAAGGTTCGGGATGTCTGACGCTGTTCCTCCAGGATCTGACGGGGAAGTCCGCCGGACAGAGACAGGTGACGTCGCCTGTCGGGCGTAAGCCGGAAGAGCGTCTGAGGTTGATCGAGAGGTTTGGCGCCCCGGTCGGTCAGAAGCGTCTCCAGCTCCTCGAAAGAAATGCAGATGTCCAGCTCGTCCTTCGTCCCGTTGGCTCCGGGTGCTCCGAAACCCGAGTACACGATGTCAGTGTCCTCGTTCTCGATGCTGCGGATATGGCGCGCGAGCGCGACCGCTGGCGTCACGACGGGTGCGAGGAACGGCAGGAGTTCGGGTGCTCGGGTACGGCAGTAGTTGACCACCACCGGACTCGTTGAGCGCAGCCAGGACCGGTAACCGCCGTCATTCCAGAGCCGCAGATACTCGGCGGCGACGAGTTCGTCACCGATCGCCTCGAAATACACGGTACGGAATCCGGCCTCGAAGCAGGCGTTCAGGATCTGCTCGGGTGTCGCGGGAAAGAAGAAGACGCTGATCTCGTTCGGGAGAATCAGGAGAGCGCGGTCCTGCTCGATGGACTCGACACACTGGTCGATGTCACCCACTACGTCGATTGCATCGTGATAGCACGCGGGTACGCACAGCCCGCACTCGATGCACGCACTCGGGTCGATGCGGAGCTGATTCCCGGACACGGCGATCGCCTCGACCGGACAGACCCGCACGCACGCCATGCACGACGTGCACTTCTCGTTGATCGAGAACCTGAGACTCACGTCCCTCCTGGACCGTTCCGTGGCTCCGTCGGAGCCACGCTGAAGAGCCGGTACCTCCTCTTACAGCAATGGGTAGGAGGCTTACAAGAAGCGTACCCCGAAAACGTGTGTCGATTGTGGCATTCGGCCAGTGTCGAATCAAACAAACGAACGCCAGAAGTGCACACCTTTCATAACGTTAGACGACACCACTGCATTGTGCGACACGGATTCAACCGAATGCGCTTCCCTGGCGACATACTCCCCCTGTGGCGTCAGGGCAACGAGTCTGACGAGCCACCACCGCACAGGTTGGCAGAACCGCGGGCGTGCAAGTAGCTTGTCGCACGGCCGTGAGGAGACAGCGAAATCGAGTCA
>JBDHBK010000531.1:0-2149 GCA_039592635.1 Gemmatimonadota bacterium | reverse complement strand
TGCAGGGACGAGTCATGCGCAGTGCAAGTTCCATCTCCCTGTTCCTCGCCATTCTCAGCACGGGGTGCTGGCGGATCGGGGAACCGACGGAGAGCGCTGCCGTCATATCGTGGGCTGCCTTCCCGGACACGGTCGTGGTGGGCCAGCCATTCTCCTTCGAGTTTGCGGGACCGGTTTCGCCGGATGCCTGTGGTCGACTGGACACCGCGATCGTCCACATGGAGGCGTCCGCCATCCGGCTCTCGGGAAGCAGGAGCGTGTACGATACGATGTGCGCGGACAGCCCGGTCGCCTTCTACGAGGCCAGGCCGCTGCAGGTCGAGGCCGCGGGACGGTATCGCGTGTCCGCTGGCGGACTCGAGTTCGGGGAAATCGTGGCCGTGGATTCCGGTCGTTTCTCGCCAATGAAAGCGCGGGGTGAAGGAACGGTCGCCGAGGCCGGTGGTTGCCTTCTCTTCGGTCCGGGATGGGTGGGAAACCAGCGCCCCTTCGTGCTCCGGGGTGCGCCTCCCGAGGTTCGCTCGCAGGTAGACACGGGCAGGCGCGTACACGTAGTCGGAGTCCTCGCCGGGTTCAGCTTGTGCGGAGCTTTTGGCTCGCGGCCGGTGATCGCCGTCGACACGGCCTGGGTGACGGACCGACAAATCGAAGACTACTACAGTCAGAACTGACCAGCGGAGGAATCACATGGTCCTCTATGAAGAGGCCGACGTGTCCAGCAGTACCGTAAACGCGGCTTTCAACAGAAGACTCGCCGGCGAACTGGCCGAGATGCAGGCGCAGGGCGTCTACAAGACCCTCCTGCACATCATGGGCATGCAGGGCGCCGTGGTCGAGCTCGAGGGGTTCGGCGAGACGGTCAACCTGTGTTCCAACAACTACGTAGGCCTGTGCGACGTCCCGGAAGTGGTCGCAGGGGTGAGGGACGGGGCTGCCAGGTACGGGGCCGGCACCGCGTCCGTGAGGTTCATCTGCGGGACGTGGGACGTCCACCGGGAGCTGGAGGACCGTATCGCCGACTTCCTGGAGACCGAGGCCTCGATCACCTACACCTCCTGCTGGAACGCCAACGGCGGCCTGTTCGCCCCTCTGCTCACGGACGAGGATGCGCTGATCAGCGACGAGTTGAACCACGCCTCGATCATCGACGGGATTCGGCTGTGCAAGGCGGAGCGCCACATCTACAAGCACATGGACATGGACGCGCTCGAGGATGCCCTCAAGAAGACGATGGACCGGCGGCACCGAATGGTGATGACCGACGGCGTGTTCAGCATGGAAGGAGAGATCGCTCCCCTGCCCGTGATACGGGAACTTTGCGACCGATATGATGCCGTTCTCACCGTGGACGATTCGCACGCGACGGGAGTGCTGGGTGACACGGGTCGCGGAACCCCGGAACATTTCGGCATGCATGGCGAGGTCGACATCATCACATCGACGCTGGGCAAGGCGCTCGGCGGCATGGCGGGCGGCTTCACGGCGAGCAGTCGGCCGGTGGTGGACTACCTGGTCCAGCGTTCGCGCACGCAGTTGTTCACGAACGCGATTCCGCCGCATTCAGCGTGTGGGGCCCTGGCCGCGATCGACTACCTCGAGGCACACCCGGAACGCGTTCAGAAACTGCGCGACAACACCGACTACTTCCGCCGCAACCTGGTCGGACTCGGGTTCAACCCGATCGAGGGCGACACGCCGATCGTTCCGGTCGTCATCGGAGAGACCGCGGCCGCCATGCGGATGAGTCGGGAGCTGCTGGACGAGGGCGTGTTCGTGATCGGATTCGGTTTCCCGGTCGTGCCCAGGGGCGAGGCCCGCATTCGGTGCCAGGTTTCGGCCGCGCACGAACTTGAACACCTCGATCGCGCCCTCGAGGCACTGGACAAGGTCGGCAAGCGGCTGGGAGTCATCTGATGGCCCGGCTCGTGCTCGCCCCGTCGATCCTCGCCGCGGACTACGCCCGACTCGGAGAGCAGGTCCGCGAGGCCGAGGAGGCCGGCGCCGACTGGTTCCACGTAGACGTGATGGACGGTCATTTCGTCCCGAACCTGTCCATCGGCATCCCGGTGCTGGAATCGCTCAGAGCGGTTTCCGATTCGTTCATGGACGTTCACCTCATGATCGACAACCCGGAGTCCTTCCTGGAGGC
>JBDHBK010000530.1:0-2152 GCA_039592635.1 Gemmatimonadota bacterium | reverse complement strand
GGAGCGAGAGAGTGGATTCGAAATCCGTCTCGGTTTCGCCCGGAAAGCCGACGATGACGTCCGTGCTCAGCGCGATTCCCGGTACGCTCTCACGTACCCGCTCGACGGTGTCCAGGAACTGCTGAACCGTGTAACGCCTGACCATGCGCTTCAGGACGCGGTCAGACCCCGACTGAACCGGCAGATGCAGTTGACGGCATATGGCGGGCTCCTCGGCCATGACACGCACCATGCGATCGCTGACGTCGTTTGGATGAGGCGATGTGAAACGCACCCGTCGCACCCCGTCCACTCGCGCGACCGCCTGCAGGAGCCGCGCGAAGTCCCAGTCGCCCTTGCGATAGGAGTTCACCGTCTGGCCCAGCAGGCTCACTTCGGAGTACCCCGCGGCCACGGCGTCCCGAACTTCCTCGAGCACTGCCGATGGCTCCCGGTTCTTCTCACCGCCGCGAACGTACGGCACGATACAGAACGTGCACCGGTGGTCGCATCCGCGCTGCACGGTCACCCACGCGGTCACTCCCTCCCTGCGAATGGCGTCCACTCCCTCGTACGCCTCGGCCTCGTCGAGGGCCAGGAGCATCTGCCCTCGCGAAACGCCCCCGAAACGCATCTCGTCGACCAGATCTCCGAGCTTCCGGTACGAATCCGGTCCGGCAACGATGTCCACTCCGGCGGCTCGATCCAGTAGGTCTTCCCCCATGCGCTGAGCCATGCAGCCGGTGACGGCCAGAACGAGATCGGGATGATTCCTCCTGTGAACCTGCAACTGCCCGATCCTCCCCAGCACGCGCGTCTCGGCGTGCTCCCGGATCGCGCATGTGTTGATCACGATCACGTCCGCACGGGCCGGATCGTCCACCGTGACGTAGCCACGACCGGCGAGGGCACCAGCCATGAGCTCGGAGTCTCCGATGTTCATCTGGCACCCATAGGTCTCAATGAACGCGCGCCGGGTCACGGGCACAGGAGCGCCCCCGACGTCCTTCGTCGCACGCCTTCGTCTCAGCGAGACCAGACCTGTGGCGTCAGTCACTGACTCTCTTCACCTCGACCATCGAGTGCTCGATCAACAGAAATTCAACGGCTGAACCTACCGGACACCGCCGATACGGGCCACACCGGGCACGACCAGACTGCCAAGGACCGTCAGGAACCGATTGCCCCCGCCGCGGACCCGGCGTAGGATGCCGGATGGCAGTCAGGCATGAGTCTTTCAGGTTCGACGGTCTTCAAGTACCGGTTGAAATCCACGGCGATGGAGAGCCCGTCATCTTCCTCCCGGGCCTGGGTGTGCATCCGCGGTACTACCGCGAGGGTCTGACACGGCTCGGAAAGCACTTCACGGTGTTCGTTCCCGATCTCTCGTTCCGCACCCACGCGGACCTGCCGGCCCGGGTGGACCGCTATCGGGAGTTTTCCGAGGCCCTTGCCGAGAGACACGCGCCGCAGGCCTTTCGCGCCGGGCATTCATACGGCGGCTTCCTGGCGCTTCTCGGATCCGTGCCCGCGATCGCGCTTTCCCCCCTCATCCCTCTCAGAGTCGGGTGGAGCAACAAGTTCGGACGGGCGGTCCGACTCCAGCTCCGGGAGTACCTGGGATTCGAGGGACGACGCGGAGCCGGGTGGGCGTGGAACATCCTGCGGGACTACGTGGGCACCGCCATGATGCATCCGACCAGTCTGTTCCCCACAGTGGCGGAGACCCTGCACTGCATCGCGCATACCTTCCGGCCGACGGCGCCCCGGGCGCACATCGTTCTCGCCGAGTTCGACCGCCTGTACCTTCCGTCGGAAACCGAGACGTTTCTGGCTGGCTCGGGAAAGAAGTCGGTGGTGGTGCGGCGGGTACCCCGCGGCCACGGCTGGCCGGTCACCCACCCGGAACTGCTCGAGACCGAGGTCCTGGAAGCGGTGCGAGCTACTCGAGCGGCCTGAAGGCCTCGCGGCACCCGGCCACGCCGGACTCCTACCTCGCGTTGATACCCATGGACAGCGAGATGCGCTGGAAGCTCTCCTCCGTGCCCGTCGTATCCACGTTCCCCCTGCTTCCGATCTCGACGCCGAAGTCCAGGGCGGCCCGACCGTCAGCGATCCGAGCTCCGAATCCGAACGTAAAGGCCTGTTCGCTCAGCTGCTCGTATTGTCCACC
>JBDHBK010000529.1:0-2155 GCA_039592635.1 Gemmatimonadota bacterium | reverse complement strand
GCGTGAACTACGCCCAGAAGGGCGGCAGCGGCCTCACGGGCACCGGGCTGCTGGATGCCGAACGAGTCGAGATCGACCTCAACTACATCGAGCTGCCGCTTCTGGTGGAGATCAAGTTGCCGCTCGGAGCGAAGTGGGGACTCATGGCCTACGGCGGGATATCGGGCGCTTTCAACACGAAGTGCAAGGCGTCCCTCGGAGGCAGTTCGAAGGAGACGTGCAAGGACACGGCTCTCGGGGGGGCCAAGTCCGAGTGGGGACTACCGGTCGGCGGCGGCTTCAGCTACACCCTGGACAACGGCGAGTCAGTGGTGTTCGAGGCTCGCTACACGTGGGGTCAGAGCGACGTGGTATCGAACGCGAACATCAAGAACGGGGCCTGGTACTTCCTCATCCGCCTCGTCGGCAGCTGAGCCATCCCGGCGTCCGATCCGGCTAGGCCTGAAGCCCCAGCCGGCGGGCCACCATCTCCAGGCTGGGCGCGACCGGTTCCGGTCGGCTGACGGCCCGCGCAGCCGCCGGAACGTCCTTGAGTCCGGTGCCCGTGACCAGCAGGACGACCGACTCGTTTCTCTCGACCAGCCCGGCGTCCAGGGCTGCCTCGAGGCCGGCCAGAGCAGCCGCGGCCGCAGGTTCGGCGAACACTCCGCTGTGCGATGCCAGGGTCGGGATTGCCGCCAGGATGTCGGTGTCGGACACCGTGACCGCTCCTCCACCGCTACTCCGGATTTGGCGCAGGCACAACCGCGCGTTGCGGGGCGCTTCGACCATGAGGCTGTCAGCCACGCTGTGAGCTCCGTGGACGGCCGTGGCATCGTCGGATCCGTCAGCCCACGCGCGGGCGATCGCGGCTGATCCTTCCGGCTGCACCGCCACCAGCCGCGGGACACGGTCCGTGAGGCCTGCCGCCTCGAGGTCCACGAGACCCTTCGCCACACCCGCCAGGATGACGCCGTCGCCCACCGGTACGACCACGACATCCGGTGTCGTGGGGTCCATGGTTCGGGCGATTTCGAGCGCCACGGTCTTCTTCCCCTCAATGGTGAACGGGTTGAGGCCCGTATTGCGGTTGTACCACCCGAACCGCTGGCACGCGGCCAGGCACAGCTCAAAGGCCTCGTCGTAGGTGCCATCCACCGGGAGCACCCGCGCGCCGTACGAGAGCATCTGGACGAGCTTCGCCTCGGGCGCGGTAGCGGGAACGAAAACCACGGTCTCCAGACCCGCCGCCGCTCCAACCGCCGCCAGGGCCGTTCCCGCGTTACCTGTCGAGGCCGCGGCGATGGTTCCTAGTCCATACTCTCTGGCTTTGGCGGCCACGAGCAGCGACGCCCGATCCTTCGTGGATCCGCTCGGATTTCGAGTGTCGTCCTTGATCCACAGGTTGTCGACACCGAGTCGAGCGGCAAGTCGGGGGGCGGGCAGCAGCGGCGTGTCTCCAGCCGGGTAGCTGGGGAAGCTTCCCGGCCCCCGCACGGGGAGGAACTCGGCCAGGAACCTGGGATCGGACGGACCGTGATCCGGCCACCGGACCGGAAGGTCCGCCAGCTCGACTTCCAGGACTCCCCGCGTCGAGCCGCCGGGGTCCTGCCGGTCGGAACATGCCGGACAGACGAGCAGCGCCGGATCCTCGGCGTACTCTCGCCGGCACTCGGAGCAGCGGAATATGAAGTCGCCCATCGAGTATGTTCCGGTTTCAGGTTTCGGCCGCCCGCCTCACATCGTGAGTGCCATCAACGCCTTTTGAACGTGCAGCCGATTCTCCGCCTCGTCGTACACCACGGACTGCGGTCCGTCGATCACCTCGTCGGTGACCTCGCGCCCGCGGTCTGCCGGGAGGGGATGCATGTACAGCATGTGGTCCTTGCCGAGTGCCATTCGATTCGAATCGCACCGCCAATCCGGATAGGCCTCGATCAGGCGAACGCCCTCCGCGTGATCCCTCGTATGAACCAGCGGTCCCCATGACTTGGGGATGACGACGTCCGCGTCCTCGAAGGCGTCCTCGAAGCGGTGTGAAATCTCGAACCGCGTGCCCGCCGCCTCCGCGTTCTGCCGTGCCTGCGCCTCGATTTCCGGAAGGAGCTTGAACTCGGGCGGATAGGCCAGCGTCACGTCGAGGCCGAGCCGGGGCATCATCAGGATGAGGCTCTGC
>JBDHBK010000528.1:0-2167 GCA_039592635.1 Gemmatimonadota bacterium | reverse complement strand
GCATCCACCGGTCCCGCTCCTTGCCCTTCCTGGGGGCAAAGCCGAGGAACAGGAACCGGCCCGCCGACAGCCCCGAAGCCGAGAGGGCCGCAGTGACCGCGGACGGACCGGGTATGGGAACCACCCTGAATCCGGCGTCGGCGACAGCGGTAACGAGGCGAGTACCCGGATCCGACACCGTCGGAGTTCCGGCATCGGAAATGACGGCACAATCTTCACCACCGGCCAGCCGCTCCAGCACCTCATCGATGCGCCGGGCCTCGTTGTGCTCGTGCAGGGATCTCAGGGCGGTCTTGAATCCATAGTGCCGCAAGAGGGTCGAGCTGTGGCGAGTATCCTCCGCGTACACCACGCTCACGCACTCCAGGGTCTCGAGTGCCCGGGCGGAGAGATCCGCGAGGTTGCCGATCGGCGTGCTGACGATCAGTAGGGTACCTGGCGTCATATGAGACGAGCGCCCTCCTCCCGGCACACGGGGGGAGGGCGCGCTTCCTCCGTTTCGCTGTGGGAGTCCCGCTCAGACGTACTGCTGTATCTTCTGCTCGAGGTGCGATTTTGGAACCGCCCCCACCACCACATCCACGAGTTCGCCATCCTTGAAGTACAGGATGCTCGGGATCGAGCGGATGCCATAGCGCTGGGATGTGACCCGGTTCGAGTCGACGTCCAGCTTGCCGACCTTTACCTGACCCGCGTACTCATCTGCCAGTTCGGCGACCACCGGGCCCACGAGACGGCACGGTCCGCACCACTCGGCCCAGAAGTCGACGATTGCAAGGCCCTCGCTGGACTCGATTTCCTGCTCGAAATTGCTGTCCGTCAGTGTGACGAGCTCTACAGTTGACACGATATTACCTCGTTCCTGTGGAAAAGCGTTGCCTGCACGTCTAGTTTTCACCTTACCCGTCGCCGGCGCCGTACTCCTGTGATCACGACCGGCCTACCGGAGTTCACATGTTCAAGATCGACCACATCGGTATCGCGGTCAATTCACTTCTGGCTTCCGTCCCCGCTTTCGAGGCCGTGCTGGGTGTCAACCCGGCTGGACGCGAATCGGTTCCGGCGGAAGACGTGGAGGTCGTCTTCTTCGGGCACGGCCAGGGCCGTATCGAGCTCCTGGAGCCCGGGAGCCCCGACTCTCCTATCGCCCGCTTCCTCGAAAGGCGAGGCCAGGGTCTGCACCACGTCTGCCTGTCTGTCCCGGACATGGATGAGGCGCTCAAGCGACTCGCGAGATCCGACATCCAACCGATTGCACCCGGCGTCCGTACTGGCGCCGGTGGTCGCCCGGTGGCCTTTCTGCACCCCAGGGACTGCGGCGGGGTGCTGCTGGAACTCGTCGAGATCACCGACTGAACTGCGAAGGCCGGTCCACCATTCGGCTACGAGCCGGCTGAGGCGCTCAGCGCATCCAGGTTGAGTCGCTCCACGTACCAGCGACCGGACCCGTCCGGCACCGTGATGATCGGTACGACAACCGAGCCCTTTCGGGTACCCGACATTCGTGCTTCCCACCGGACCCGATCCGGCCCGAGCTGCGCCAGGTTTGACTGTTGAAGTTCGTAGCTCGCGTGTTTCAGGAGTCCCGCCAGGAAGATCATGCGCTGTTCCACGTCAGTAACGCCGAACCTCTCGACAGCCGGGCCTGCATCGGTTCCGAAGACGTCAGACATCCGACCATAGTCGTCGGCGTTCGCTCCATCGAGAAAGCCCCTGACCGCCATTTCCGACGTCGAAGCCCCGTACGTGGAGCCCGACTGGCTCGTGGTCTTGGCCGAACAACCGCACACAATCACCGCCACCAGAGCGATCATTCCCAATCCCGTCCACCGACCTTGCTGCACTTGTACACCGCTCAAAGGGCCTCTCCGGTCCGCGTTGAAATGCACCCACCGCGCCTAATGTGATCCCCGGGGGGGGAACGTCAAGACGTCCCCCCCGGGAAGAGCTCCCCAGTCAGTCCTCTGGCCGGTCCAGGCGACGGAACCGCAGGGTGTCGCCGTCTCCAGCATCCACCTCGATTGCATCTCCATCGTGGAACCGCCCCTCGAGGAAGGCCATCGCCAAAGGATCAGACACCAGGTGCTGGATCGCGCGCTTGATCGGGCGCGCCCCGAAGGCAGGGTCGAATCCCACCTCCGCAATCCGTCGCCGGGCCGCGGGCGTC
>JBDHBK010000527.1:0-2170 GCA_039592635.1 Gemmatimonadota bacterium | reverse complement strand
GCCCGAGACCACCACCTCGTGCGGGCCATCGCCGGTGGGGAGCGTCTTCAGGACCTGGCCTGTGCTGACGTCCACGATGCTCGCCGAGGCGGCGCCCTTGTTCACGACGATCAGCGTGCCGCCCGCTTCCGGGGCCTGGGCGATTGCCGCAATGGGGGCTGTGAAAAGACACAGGCCTGAAATCAGCCCGCTCACGAAAAGGACGGGAAGGGACACACGCCGCATCGATCACCTCGGGTTCGGGTCATGGATCGATGCGCCATACACAGGTGCGCCGAAAAAGAGCCGTCCCTGTTGGGCGGATCGGCCGATCAGCGCTCTCTCCTGGGCCCAGGTCAATAAGCCGCCCAGGTCAGTCCCAGGCCCACGGACAGGTACCGGTAGTCCGCGCTGCCCGAAGCGAAGCTGTTGAGACCGGTGGTCGAATACAGGGTCCGCAGACTCAGCTCACGCCCTGGCCCGAAAGAATATGCCAGGCTGCCACCTGCCCGGATCGTGGCCGAGATCTCGCCCCCACCTCCGACCTGCTGGACGCCTGGTGCCGCGTCCAGACTGTACCTCCAGTTGCCGGAACCCGAGCTCCACGTAGCGGTGAGCTCCGTGATCCAGTACAGATCGGGATCGAAGTACCCGTCGCTCAGTTGCTTCTCGAACCCGAATGCGCGGGCGAACAGGCCGACGTAGAATGACCCGGAGACCTGCGCCCCCGTGAACAGGCTGCCCGCGACTCGGCGGTTGGATTCCGAGCCGTCGAATGAGGCGACGGACGCGGACCCGTCGACTCTCCATTTCGAGCCGAGGCGGGCTCGCGCACCGGCTTGCAGCAGGTCGACCGTGACGCCGTTCTCGATCAGGGCGGCCGACTCGTCCAGCGGCCCCGTCACCAGCTCCAGCGTCCCGACGACGGGGTTTCGCCTCGGAGTCCGCACGTGGGCCTCGAGGCGACCCGTGGTTCCTCCCGTTCCATCGGAGCCACTGACACCGATCGCCCCGGTGAGGCCCCAACCCGGCTCCAGTTCGGTCGAGCCACTGAGCAGTAGGCTACCAGCCGATCGCTGGAGCGAGCCGGATCCACCGACCCGCGCGTCCCGGTAGTACGCCGTCGCGCTCACCCCTACGGCCGGTACCGGGTGCCAACCCGCCTCCGCTTCCACCGTCACGATGTCATTCCGGTCCGAGTCGTTTGTGAACAGGATGCCGGGCTCCGCTCTTGGGCCAAGGTCCAGTCGCAGCGCTCTCAGCTCATCGCCGGCCTCGCTGTGGCCGGGAGCCAGAGCCATCGCTTGGTTGAGCGCTTCGTATGATGCGGCGTTTCGTCCCTGCCAGCGCAGGGTCTGTCCGAGTCCGGCATACGCCGACGCCTGGTTCGGAGCGGCGCTCACGGCGTGCCTCCAACGGGACTCTGCCTCGATCAGGCGGCCCTCCCACGCCGCGACCCGTGCACGCCCGACCAGGGCATCCACATCGGTCGAGTCGCTCTCGAGCAGGCCGTCGTACAGTGCCGCGGCCTCGTCGAGACGGTTCGACCAGGCCAGGGCCTGGGCCTTGCCGAGGCGACTGTCTCGATCCGTGGGGTCGCTCTTGAGCAGGCTGTCGTAGATGGCGACGGCTTCGCTGAGCCTGTCGTCCCACACCAGGTAGGTAGCCTGTGATCGCCATGCATTCCGGTTGCCCGGTTCCACGCCGAGCACTTCGTTCTGCATCGCGATGGCGGAGGTCAGATCGCCCCGCCAGGCCTCGTAGCGAGCGCGGGCCTCGAGGGCCGAAACGAAGGACGGGTCATCTTCGAGCACCGAGTCGACTTCACGAATGGCCCCCTGCAGATCTCCGCTCCAGGCGATCACCTTCGCACGATCCACGCGCGCCTCAGAATTGTCTGGAGAGATGCCGAGCAACCGGTCGAGCAGGTCCAGACTCTCGTCGTACCGCGCATCCCACGCCTGCATGAGAGCGAGCCGATGGAGCGCGAGCTCGTCCGCGGAGTCGGAGTCGAGGCGTGCCGCGTACAACTCCCTGGCCGTTTTCATGTCTCCAGCCATCCAGGCGGAATCCGCGGCTGACTGGGCGAGTCCCAGGTTGCTGCTGGCGAGCACTCCGAAGAGCGCCAGGGCAACCCTCATTCGTGGAGTCATCATCTGTGCTTCTCCCCCTGCATTACCGCGGGAGCGAG
>JBDHBK010000526.1:0-2175 GCA_039592635.1 Gemmatimonadota bacterium | reverse complement strand
CCACCGGGGCACGGATTACGACGCACCTGCTGCACGAGTTGCAGCGTCGGGGCGGCGGGCTCGGTCTAGGCTCCGCGTGCATCGGCGGCGGGCAGGGAATCGCGGTCATCGTGAAGGTCGACGGCTAGGGGGCACATCCGCCGCGCGCGGTGTATGTTACACAGCTACGGGGTCGGGTCCTGCCCGCCACGTAGTTTCGCTCCCAGAAGTATCTGATCCTCGGGACCATGGAGGCTCCCATGGATGTCATTCTCGCTCTGATCGCCATCGGCGGTGCCGCGGCGCTCTCGACAAGTCTCAGAATCATGCGCGAGTACGAGCGCGCTGTCGTGTTCCGGCTGGGCCGCGTGCGGCCGATTCGCGGGCCGGGGCTGATCTTTCTCGTGCCCTTCGGCATCGAGCGCATGGTCCGGGTGGGCCTGCGGATCATCGCCATGGACATCCCGCCGCAGGACGTGATCACCCGCGACAACGTCTCGGTGAAGGTGAACGCGGTTCTCTACTTCAAGGTGCGCGACCCGTCCCGGGCCGTCCTGGAGATCGAGGACTACCTGTTCGCCACCTCGCAGCTGGCGCAGACAACCCTCCGGTCGGTGATCGGACAGGCGGAACTCGACGAGCTGCTGGCCGAGCGTGAGAAGTTCAACCACATCCTGCAGCGAATCATCGACGAAGGCACCGATCTCTGGGGGATCGACGTCACGGCCGTCGAGGTGAAGGACGTGGATCTGCCACAGGAGATGAAGCGGGCCATGGCCCGACAGGCCGAGGCCGAGCGCGAGCGCCGGGCCAAGGTCATCAACGCCGAGGGCGAACTCCAGGCAGCCTCTCGACTGAAGGACGCGGCCAGGCTGCTGAGCCTGGAGCCGGCCTCCCTGCAGCTGCGGTTCCTGCAGACGGCATCGGAAATCGCGGCCGAGAACAACTCGACCACGCTGTTCCCGCTTCCCATGGACCTGTTCGGGCCGCTCAGGAAGATGTTCGAGGAGCGGAAGGCACTGACGGAGGAGGAAAAGGAAGAGATCAAGGCGCTGGAGGCGCGCGCCCGGAAGGCCGCGGATGAGGCCACGGGCCTCAGCATGCCTTCGCGCATATCTGAGCCAAGCGACCAGTCAGGGCTGCTGGCTGAGGGCCCGATGGAAGCGGCCCCGGAGATCGACGACCTGGAAGCTCTGCGCATCGAGAGAGACAGCGACGAATGACGGTCGAACCCTGTCTGAACTCAACACCTGAAGGCGACCGGGCCGAGTGACCGACGAGAGTGGACGCAGTCGGTTTCCGGTGCCGACCGAGGTATCGCAGGAGCAGCTCGAGAAGGTCATCCACCGGGCTGCGGAGCTGCAGTTCGGGCGGGGTGAGACGTACGACATCCTCGACGTCGAGGAAGTACAGCGTATCGCCGAGGAAGTGGGGCTCGAGGGGAAGTACGTCCGTCAGGCGCTCGCCGAGATAAGAGCCGACGAACTCGTTCCTTCCCGGCCGGAGGACCGGACGTTCGCGACGCGCCTGTGGGGCGAAGCGGCAATCGTCGAGAGTCGCGTGGTGCCCGGCAGCTCGGAGGAGGTGCTGGAGAAGCTCCGCACGTACCTGAACGATCGCGAGAGCCTACGCTGCGTGCGCGACCGCCCGGGCCAGCAGGTATGGGAGCCCGCCTCCGACCTCATGAGTCAGATTCAGCGCGGACTGGACTTCAGCGGACGCGGCTACGAGTTGGCCCGGGCCAAGACGCTGACGGTTCTCACTCAGCCGCTCGAAGAGGGGCGCACCCTGGTGAGCGTGATCGCCGACATCTCGAACACGCGAACCGGCCACGCTCTCGGGTGGTACGGCGGTATCGGGGTGTTCGCCCTGGGCTCGGCCCTGGGTGCCGTTCTCGGCGGCGGCGCAGAGGCTCTGATCGTGTTCCCGGCCGTAACGACAGGGGTGGCCGCTGTCGGCACGCTGGGCACGGCGAAGACCCTGGCCCGGCGTCGTGAGCGGGTGACACTGGCGGTGCAGGGTCTCCTGGATCGACTCGAGAGGGACTCGGGTTTTTCGATAGACAGGCCCACACTGGTCGAGAAGATCACGGGCTTGCTGGATTAACTACGAAACGGAGGAGCCGGACGTGAGCGACATAAAGAAGGTCGGCGTAATAGGTTGTGGATTGATGGGGCGCGGCATCGCCCAGGTGAG
>JBDHBK010000525.1:0-2175 GCA_039592635.1 Gemmatimonadota bacterium | reverse complement strand
GAACTCTGGCGCGGAGCGGTGATCACCTCGATCAACCGCAACCCGGTCCGTAGCATGGAGGATTATCGGGAGGCGGTCGAGTCGCTCGAGCCAGGCGACGTCGTAGGGTTGGAGGTCTACAACCCGGTACGCTCGACCGCGGTACCGCTCACGATCGCCATTCCCCGGTAGTTCGGTTCCGCTTGGGGTTCCTCCCGAGCGCGGGCCGCACCAGGCGGCGTCCTCCCGGAGCGGGAGGGCGCCGCTTTCGTATCGTGAGCATCACCGCCAATCGCCGACCGCCGCGGTGTGTTGGCCGCGAATCAAGGCAGAGGTTAAAATGTTGGGCCGCATTCGGCGCACCTGGCGGCAGGCGCGAAAGTGGCGGAACCGGTAGACGCGCCAGCCTTAGGAGCTGGTGGCCCGAGGGCCGTGGGGGTTCGAGTCCCCCCTTTCGCATCACGAGGTCCCGAGCCCGCAGATGTGCGACACCTGGCATCGCGACGGTCGGGGAGCATCGGGGTCCAACAGCAATGAGGAACGGTTGATGTCGGCAGATATATCTACGGAAGAGAAGCAGGATCGGCAGATCGACGTTGCGGTCGAGGTCGGCGACGGGTGGACGCGCAAGCTGACGATCACGATTCCGCCCGAGAGGGTCGGCCGCGCGCGCGCCGCGGAGCGCAAGCGTCTCGGAAAGCGGGTGAGGATCAAGGGCTTTCGAAGGGGCAAAATCCCGGCGGACGTCATCGAGCAGCGCTACGGTGATTTCCTGGACGAGCACGTTCGCAGCGTCCTCGTCGAAGAGGCCTATCGCGAGGCGGTGGACGAGACCGACCTGCGTCCCGCGGGAGCGGCCCACATCACGAACGTGCAATACGCCCCGGGCGACCGGCTGACCTTCCAGGCCGAGTTCGAGATCATGCCGACGGTCACACTCGATCGCGTAGGAGGATTCAAGCTCGAGCGCGAGACCACGCCGGTGACGGACGAAGAGGTAAGCGAGATCCTCGAGCGCATTCGCTCGGAACACGCGGACTGGAGCGAGGTGGAGCGAAGCCCGGTGGACGGCGAGAAGGTCTCGGTGGCCATCGAACCGCTTCCCGAGCCGGACTCCGAGCCCACTGGAGAGGCGCGGCCCTACCAGTTCGTGCTTGGCTCCGGACAGGCCCTCGAGGACGTGGAGAGTGCGATCAAGGGTATCGAGCCGGGTAACGCGGGCACGTTCGAGATTACGTTCGCCGGCGAAGGTGAGGATGCCGTCAGCGAAACGCGTCGTCTCCACATTCGGCTGGACAGTGTGGAGGAGCAGGTACTGCCGGACCTGGACGATGCTCTGGCCGCGAAGGCCGGCGACTTCGAAGACCTCGCAGCTCTCGAGGAAGCCATACGCAGCGACCTCGCCCGCCACCACGAAGAAGAGGGCGAGGCACGCCTGCGCGGACAGATCATTCAGGCCGTGATCGACGCCAACCCGTTCGCCGTGCCGCACGCCCTGGTGGATCGGTACCTGGACGAAATGATCCAGGCGCCGGAGGACGCGGATCCGGAGAAGGTTCGGGAGGCCCGTACGGAACTCGCGCCGCTCGCCGAGGGCCGGATCAAGGAGCAGCTGGTCATCGACAAGATCATCGAGCGACAGGAACTCCACGCATCGGATGAAGAAGTCCGCGAGGAAATCGAGCGGCTCGCCGAAGCCCGCGGGATCTCCACGGCCGAGCTCCGTCGACAGCTGGCCCGCGAAGGAAGTTTCGAGAGCGTGGGCCGGAATCTTGCTGTAGAGAAGGTGTTCGAGTACTTGAAGGGTGAGTCGTCGATCGCGTGACGCGGGCAGGAACCATGTTCAGCGGTCGGGTAGGATGAGCCAGGAACAGGCATCGGGGCGCCACAAAGGGGGAAAATGCCAATCTACGCACCTTACGTGATCGAGCGGTCGAGCCGCGGCGAGCGGAGCTACGACATCTTCTCCAGACTGTTGATGGATCGCATCGTTTTTCTCGGCACACCCATCAACGACGACGTGGCGAACGTGGTCATCGCGCAACTGCTGTTCCTGCAGGCAGACAACCCGGAGCGCGACATCAACATCTATATCAACAGCCCGGGCGGCAGTGTCTACGCCGGTCTGGCGATCTATGATACGATGCAGTACCTGACCGCTCCGGTGGCCACGATCTGTATGGGAATGGCCGCTTC
>JBDHBK010000524.1:0-2430 GCA_039592635.1 Gemmatimonadota bacterium | reverse complement strand
GGAGCTCCAGCGCGCGGTCGAGTCCGCGGCCCGGCAGAAGGCCGAGGAAGCGGCGAAGCAGGCCTCCGTGCAGCGGGCCCGGCGCGAGGTCGCGGAGGCGGACTTGCAGACCGCGGCCGAGGCGGCGGAGCGAGAACAGGAAGCCCGTCGCGCGGAGAAGGAAGACGAGCTCGAGGCCGCGAGGCAGCGCAGACGCGAGAAGCGGATGAACCGTGCCCGACAGGCGGGCAATGTGGCGGCAAGCATCGGTATCGTGGCCGTGGCCGTGTTCGGCGCGGATCGGATCTTCCGAGTGCCGGACGGAGCTTCCCGCATACCCGCTGCGGCGGTCAGGACCGTCCCCGTCGCCCAGCCGGCCGAAGCCAGGCCCGCCGAGGACAGCCGGGTGGATTCGATGACTGCCGGCGATGGCCTCGAGTCTAACGGGACTCTCCCCGTAGTCCTCGCGCCGGACTTCGAGGCCGCCGTCCCGGGAGTGGAGGAGCCGGAAGTGGTCCCCGCCGGAGTCGACCCGCGACTCCTGGATCTCGATGCCCTCGCCGATTCGGCTGATGGCGCCATGGTCTTCTTCCGCAGCCTGGCGGAAGCGTTCGAAGCCGGGGCCAAGGACTGCGACGACCTGAAGGCAGCCTACGTAGAGGTCGACTCTCGGTGGGTCGCGTATGTCGTGGGCGGCGTCTCGCGCGCGGATGCTCTGCTCGACTCGGAGCGAACGGAGCGCCACGAAGACCTGACTCGAGACATGCAGCGCGTAGAACTTTCCTACGAGGTTTCAGGCTGCCCGGTGCCCTGATTCGCTGACTGATTCTGTCGAACCCGCGGCCCAACCTCCACCCTGAACGCCGTGTGCGAGGTCCTGGAGTGCCGTCCGGGCGATCTGCTCGCGCACGTGCCCGACCCCCCACTAGAAGACTCCGTTTGAGTACATTGGGGCGTTGATCTGTCGCTGCGGGGGCTGGCGAGGTCTCTCCGCGAGCGCGACTCGGCGGCGAACCCTCACGGAGGCTTCACCTTGGCCACTCACGTCAGCTTCCTCGACCAGGTTAACAGCAGCTTCGATCGAGCTGGCCAGATCTCTGGCCACGACCCCCGCCTCCTTGCGCAGATCAAGGAATGCAACAGCGTATACCGTCTCACGTTTCCGGTGAAACGCGACGATGGATCGATCGAGGTCGTGCAGGCCTGGAGAGCGGAGCACAGCCACCACAAGCTCCCGACCAAGGGGGGCATTCGCTACAGCACCACGGTCAACGAGGACGAAGTGATGGCCCTGGCGGCCCTCATGACCTTCAAGTGCGCGATCGTGGACGTACCGTTCGGGGGAGCGAAGGGCGGGATCAAGATCGACCGCCGCAACTACTCTCCCGGCGAGCTGGAGAGGATCACCCGCCGCTACACCTTCGAGCTCGTGAAGAAGCTGTTCATCGGTCCGGGCGTGGACGTACCTGCTCCGGACTACGGGACGGGGCCGTCGGAAATGGCGTGGATCGTAGATACCTACAAGTCGCTCACGGGTGGGAACGAACTGAACGGCGAGGCCTGCGTCACCGGAAAGCCGCTCGCTCAGGGAGGGATCCACGGTCGGCTGGAAGCGACCGGCCGGGGAGTGTACTTCGGCATCCGCGAGGCATGCGATATCGCCGAAGACATGAAGCCCCTGGGCCTCAACACGGGACTGTCGGGAAAGCGCGTGGTGGTCCAGGGTCTCGGAAACGTCGGCTACCACACCGCCAGATTCCTGCAGCAGGACGGGGCCGTGCTGGTGGGTCTCGCGGAGTACGAAGGCGCGATCGCGAACCCGGCCGGCCTCGATCTCGACGAGGTGGTCGCTCACCGGCGTGAAACCGGCTCGATTCTCGGCTTCCCCGGGGCTACGGACATTCCGAATTCGCGGGAAGCGCTGGAGCTCGACTGCGACATCCTCGTTCCGGCGGCGCTCGAGAACCAGATTAACGAGGAGAATGCCGCCCGAATCCAGGCGCGCATCATCGCCGAGGCGGCCAACGGGCCGACGACATCGGCCCTGAATGCCGGCGGGGTGACCGTGTCCTACTTCGAGTGGTTGAAGAACCTGTCTCACGTCCGGTTCGGACGGATGGAGAAGCGTTTCGACGAGAAGGCGCACCGCCAGCTGCTATCGGCGGTCGAGCAGGCCACCGGGGCGAGCTTCTCCGAGTATGACCTGGAGAGCTACGTGGTGGGGGCGGACGAGCTGGACCTGGTGAACTCCGGACTCGAGGAGACCATGATCAACTCGTTCCACCAGGTGAGGGAAGCCCAGAAGAGCAACGGAGACGATCTCGATCTCAGGACCGCCGCGTTCGTCAACTCGATCGACAAGATCGTGGTGTGCTACGAGGAACTGGGGATATTTCCCTAGATCGCCGTTGCGGCGGGCGGGATCAGAACTTGAAGCTGAAGGTAATCCAC
>JBDHBK010000523.1:0-3957 GCA_039592635.1 Gemmatimonadota bacterium | reverse complement strand
CTGGAGGCGGAGCGGCTGCCGTTCGACTCGAACGAGATCCTGTCGATGGCGATGGCCGGGGCCCCGAGCCTGGTGAGTGCCAGGGCGACGGCGGCGGCGACCGAGACGGCGGTATCGAGCGCGAAGGCGTCCTACCTGCCGTCGCTGACGGCGAGCGGGGGCTGGGCGTGGTCGAACGTCGAGTATCCGCCGCAGAGCCGGAGCTGGTCGTTGTCGCTGTCGGGCTCACTGCCGCTGTTCAACGGCTTCACGCGCGAGAGCCAGCTGTATACGGCCCGGGCGCGAGCCGACCAGGCGCGATCGGCCGAACGGGCGGTGGAGCTGAAGCTGCGCAAGGACGTGGACCAGGCGATGGGCACGATCGACGCTGCCGTGGCCTCGATCGACCTTGCCGAGCAGTCCGAGGAACTGGCGGCCGAAGACCTCCGGGTCACGCAGGAACGCTACCGGCTGGGCCTGGCCACCATCCTCGACCTGCAGTCGGCCCAGATCACCCTGCTGTCGGCCCAGGTCGACGTCATCCGAAGACGCTTCGAATACCAGCTCGGCCTCGCGCGTCTCGAAGCCCTGCTCGGCACCAACCTCAGATAGTCAGCCGGAAACGAGGCGTTGGCGGGCTTCCAGCAGCTCGCGGCGGTCGTCCGCACTGACTTCAGGGTAAGCCAGGGCGAGGCTGGACAGCGTTTGGCAAACGACTTCCGAGACGGCCAGCCGCATGAACCGCTTGTCGTCCGCCGGGATGGCGTACCACGGGGCCCACGGCCTGGATGTAGCGTTCAGGGCATCCTCGTACGCGCTCATGTACGTGTCCCAGTGCTCGCGCTCGTCCACGTCGCCGGCGTTGAATTTCCAGTTCTTCTCTGGCTCGTCGATCCGATCCAGGAATCGCCGCTTCTGCTCCTTTCGCGACACGTTGAGCCAGAACTTGAGGATCACCGTTCCGTTCCGGGCCAGGTGCTTCTCGTGATCCCGGATGGACTCGAAACGCTCGCCCCAGATCCGACTCGGGTCGATGGGGTAGGGAAGCCGCTGCTTTTCCAGGATGCCCGGGTGAACGCGCACGACGAGAACTTCCTCGTAGTAGCTTCGATTGAAAATGCCTATGCGACCGCGCTCCGGAAGACGAATGGCGCTCCGCCACAGGAAGTCGTGATCCAGTTCCTGCTCCGAAGGTCTCTTGAAGGAGAAGACCTGGACCCCGGCCGGGTTGATTCCACTCATCACAGCCCGGATGGTGCCGTCCTTACCCGCGGCGTCCATTGCCTGGAAGACCAGGAGAACCGAATAGCGATCCTGTGCGGCAAGCATACGCTGCAGATCGTCAAGCTCTTCGATTCGGTCCTTCAGGGCCTGCTTCGCAGCCTTGCCGGAAGGTCCCGACTCCGGCTGCGTCGTCGGGAAAGCGGGTATCCGGAACATGCCGTCGAACGGAACGAGATAGGGACTGGACACGGCCTCGAACATGACGCTCACCTGTAGGCGGAGGTTGGCACCGGATCACCTTGCGGGGAAGGTCATCATAAGGCGAACGTCTTTCGGGACCAACCATTTCAGGAGACCACCACCCTCGACACGGGAGGCTCCATGTCGCGACCCCTCATACGGGCGCTCGTTCTCGGCTTCGCTCTACTCGTCTCGATGCCTCCGGGGACCGCCGCCCAGGAAGCACCCGGCGCCCGGACCGGCGACAACGTCGTGACGGCGGCCGGAGAGCCAGAGGGGCTCCCGTTCTCGCCCGCCGTCAAAGCGGCGGGAATGAATCGGAAACCTGCCGGGAACCTTCGACATGCCCGCGGGCGTCGCCGCGCAGACGCGACAGGCGATGGAGAACATCAGGCGCGTGCTGGAGGCCGCCGGCGCATCGCTTTACGACGTCGTAAAGTGTACGGTATTCATGGATAATATAGACGATTGGGGCGCGATGAACGAGGTGTACGTCACATTCTGGGATGGCCCGCCGCCCGCGCGCTCGGCGCTGGGAGCCGACGGTCTGGCCCTGGGAGCGCTCCTGGAAATCGAGTGCATCGCCAGGGACCCGGCGGCCAAGTAGGACGAGAAGGGGAGGTGAATCGGGCCGCCCCAAGCGAGGCGGCCCGGTGAGGCGTCGTCAGTCGCCGAAGCCCTGCAGGACTTCAGCCAGGGTCGGGCTGCCGATCTCCTGCAACTCGTACCGAACGCGCGCGGTCGGCTTGTCGATGTCGATCAGACGCCGCAAGTCGATCGGCGTCCCGATGACCACCAGGTCGGCCGGTGTGTCGGCGATCGTCTGCTGCAACTCCGCCGTCTGCTCGGCGCCATAACCCATGGCGGGAAGGACGTCCCCCGTGGTCGGGTACTTCTCGAAGGTATAGGCGATCGAACCCACGGCCCAGGGGCGAGGATCGATAATCTCGGCCGCCCCATATCGCCGTGCGGCGACCCAGCCGGCACCGTAGGCCATCTCTCCATGCGTCAGGGTCGGGCCATCCTCGACGACCAGCACCTTCTTGCCCCGAATCTGGTCACCGCCCTCGACGAACAGCGGACTCGCCGCCTCAATTACCACGGCGTCGGGGTTCAACTCCGTGGCCACCGCCCGGGTGAGCTCGACCTGCTCGAGGCTGGCGGTATCCACCTTGTTGACCACGATGACGTCTGCCATGCGGACGTTGGCCTCGCCCGGGTGGTAGCGGGCGGCGTGATCGGGTCGATGCGGATCGACCACCGTGATGTAGAGATCGGCCTCGTAGAACGAGAGGTCGTTGTTTCCTCCGTCCCAGATCACGACGTCGGCTTCCTGTTCGGCCTGCCGCAGGATCGCCTCGTAGTCCACCCCCGCGTACACGATGCGGCCCGCGTCGATGTGGGGTTCGTATTCCTCCCGCTCCTCGATCGTGACGTCGTGCTTCTCGAGGTCCTCGTACGTCTCGAAGCGCTGAACGGCCTGGGCTGCCAGGTCTCCATACGGCATCGGGTGACGGATGGTCACGACCTTCTTGCCCTGAGAGGTGAGAATCTCGGCCACCCGTCGGCTCGTCTGGCTCTTGCCGGAGCCGGTTCGCGCCGCACAGACGGCGACCAGCGGCTTCACGGACTTGACCATCGTATGCTTTGCACCGAGCAGCATGTAGTCGGCGCCCGCCGCGATGGCGCGTGAGCCGAGGTGCATGACCTGCTCGTGCGTCACGTCGCTATAGGCGAACACGACGACATCGATGTCGAGGTCCCGGATCAAGCGCTCGAAGTCGTCCTCGGCCTCGATCGGAATACCGTTGGGATACCGCGGACCGGCCAGTTCGGCCGGATACGTGCGTCCCTCAATGTCGGGAATCTGCGTGGCTGTGAAGGCGATGACGTCGTAGAGGTCATTGTCCCGGAAGTACGTATTGAAGTTATGAAAATCCCGGCCTGCGGCGCCGAGGATCAGAGCGCGCTGCGCCATGACTTCCTCCTGCGAGAGTCATTCGTTCAGAATGTCGAGGTCCGCGCGGCGGAGTTTCTCGCCGAGACCTCGCGCGAGGTTCCGATACAGTACGACACCTATTCCGGGCCGCAAGCGAACGAGACTCTGCAGATCCTTCTTGGTCAGGACGCCCGCCTCCACCGGAGTGACGGCGCGGGCGGTGGCGGAGTGCTCTCCCCCCGTAAGTACGGAGATCTCACCGAGGCACTCACCGGCGCGGACGGTGCCGACGGGCTGCTCCCGCCCCTCGATGTGAATCGCCACCTCGCCCTCGAGCAGAAGGTACATCTCCTCACACGGCTCGCCCTGTCGGAACACTTCGGCGCCCTGTTCGAAAAGCGTGTGCTGGCAGGATGCTGCCAACCGGGTCAGCTGTTCCTCCTCGAGCCCGGCGAACAGGCCGACGCGGTCCACCACTTCACCGAGGCGGGGCAGGACCTCGCGGCGACGAAATGCGGCCAGCACCATCTCCGCGGTGTCGCTCACCGGCGGGATCAGCATCATCGGTTCGAATT
>JBDHBK010000522.1:0-2207 GCA_039592635.1 Gemmatimonadota bacterium | reverse complement strand
GGCGTGCTGTGGCTGCAGGTTGTCCAGAAAACAATACGTTCGAAGATCGACGGACATGTCTCTACCTCACGAGTCGGCTTCTTGAGCGATCTTGACGCTCGCGCTCGCGCCGATACGGCTGGCGCCCGCGGCGATCATCTTCTTCACATCCGCATAGGTCCGGATGCCTCCCGACGCCTTGACTCCCATCCCGCTTCCGACCACGCGCCGCATCAGCACCACGTCCTCGGCGGTCGCTCCGCCGGGCCCGAAACCGGTGGAAGTCTTAACGAAGTCCGCGCCCGCAACCTTGGCCAGCTGGCAGGCGGCGACCTTTTCCTCGTCCGTCAGCAGGGCGGCCTCGATGATGACCTTCAGAATCGCACCCCCCGCGTGCACGGTCCGCGCGACCGCCGCGATGTCCCGTTCGACGAGCTCGTAGTCCCGCGACTTGAGTCCGCCCACGTTGATCACCATGTCGACCTCCGTGGCGCCGTCACGCACAGCCTTCTGTGCCTCGAACGCCTTGCTCTCGGTCGAGGTGGCGCCCAGCGGGAACCCGATCACGGTGCACACCAGGACATCGGTATCCTTCAGGAGGTCCGCGCACAGCTTCACGTAGGATGGGTTCACGCACACCGAAGCGAAGGCGTGCTTCTTCGCCTCGTAGCACAGCTGGGCGACCTGGTCCTGGGTGGCGTCCGGCTTAAGGAGCGTGTGGTCGATCATGTGGCTCACGCGGCCGTCCGTGGGCGCGATTCCAAGCGTGCTCGCGAGCCTGTCCGCGCCCGCGTTGACGAACGGCTGCACGCGGTCGAAGTAGTTGCCTGCCGACAGATCCTGCGCGGACGTGCCGCCCTCCTGCTCACGCTGAACCAGTATCATGACCTGGTGCGTGACCTGCTCGATGATGCGTTCGAGCGTCTTCTCGTCGAGCTTCATGCTCATCCCTTCAAGTACCTGCGCTCGATGTCCATGATCTTGTCCACCCGTCTCGCGTGCCGCCCCCCGCCATGCGGTGTGTCCAGCCACGTGTCTACGATCCGCCGGGCCAGCGCGCCGCCGATCAGGCCAGCGCCGAGAGTGAGGACGTTGGCGGCGTTGTGCTCCCGGCTGTTTACGGCCGTGGCCTCGTCGTAGCACATGGCCGCGCGTATTCCCGGGACCTTGTTCGCGGCCATGCACGACCCGATTCCTGCACCGTCCACGATGACGGCCGCAGTGGCCTGTCCCTGGGCCACCAGTCGCGCGGCAGCCAGGGCAAAATCCGGGTAGTCGACCGAATCCGTTCCGTGCGTACCGCAGTCGATCACCGAGAACCCGCGCTCTCGAAGATGTCCGGCCAGAGCCTCCTTCATCTCGAAGCCCCCGTGATCGGCTGCCAGCGCCACCGTGCGCCTCATGTCAGCAGAACCGGAGTCAGCCGCGGGTGTCTCAGCGGACTTCCCCCGCACGACCGTCACACCGCGCTCGAGCGCCGTCTGCCGGGCGAGAGGAGTAACGATGGACTCTTCGGCCACGTGCAGGGCACTTCCCGGAGTCAGATTCTCGATGTCCTGTTGGGTCACCAGGCGCGAGTCCCCGGGCAGGCCAGCGTCCGCGGATGCCTGCACCGTGCGGAGCACCACACGGCGGACCATCTCCCGGACCGTCCGCTCGTCGATCACCAGGCCCTCCACCACGCATCGTCATCTTCGCCTGGTACCTCTCCAGCGGACGAAATGGCCGTCCCCGTGGCCGCAACGGCCGGAGCCGTCGCTCCACTCGGTACCGCCTGCTTACTCCGGGTGGTCCCGCCCACATCCGTCCGCCCGGTCTTTGGTCGGAACGCACGGCTCACTCCGGGCTCGGCCGCGGAGAGGTCCAGTAGCAGGCGCAATTGCGACACCGAGTCGTCGAACGAGTCGATGGAACTGGCGACGCGTGCCTGCATGACCGCTCCCTGCAGGACCGAGAGAGCGTGGGTGGCCAGGGCATGCCGGTCGGTCTCGGAAGGCAGGCGATCTCCAGCCGCGATAAGCCAGGATTCCACGCGCCCTGTCCAGGATTCGAAGTAGGCGTCGACCAGGTGTCGAGCCTCGGGAAAGCGGCCGGCGATTTCGAGGGACAGTTCTCCCACCGGGCATCCCCTGGAGAAGCCGGACACCAGGAGGCGTCCGCGGTACAGCTCCAACAGGGCGAACACCTTCTCGATCGGATCGTCGGCCGCTCGTTCGGCTGCTCCAAGC
>JBDHBK010000521.1:0-2212 GCA_039592635.1 Gemmatimonadota bacterium | reverse complement strand
ACCGGAGTCTCCGGGAAGAGTGGGTGTCGGACCGTGAATGGAAGGTACTCGCCCACATCTGCGTCCAGGTCGATTCTTCCTCTCTCGACGAGCCGGAGGACCGCGGTCGCCGTAAACACCTTCTGCACCGACGCGTTCATATAGACGCGGTCCACGCTGGCGTTCTCCCCGAAAGCGCGTGACCAGATGACCCGATCCCCCTCGACGACCGCCACCTGGATTGAGGGAGCATTGCCTTGCGAGATGACCGCGGGAAGTTCCGTGTCCAATTGGCCAACGGTTGCCGCGATGTCCGGGGAGTCGGTCCCCGAGCAGGCGGCGTTTACCGCGATAAGGAAACTCGAGAGGAGAGCACGTTCCCAGATTCCGCTACTTCTCATGGTTCGCTCAAGTTGCATGCGATCACTATCCAACGTCGAGGCGCGCAGGCGCCGCGACATTGGACGCAGAGCCCTGAGGGTGAGTTCAGACCATATCGCTCCCGAGGTACTCGCCCCCTTCCTTCAACGCTCCCCACGTCGCGACACCGGGCTCTCCGTACGCGTCGATGAACTCCTGGAACTCGGGCCGGAAGGTCTGTTTCCTCTCCTTCCAATAGGCCTGAAAGCCGGGCGCCTTGGCATACGCCGCATAGAGCTTCTCGTATCCCTTCCAAACGGTCGGGTCGAGCGCACCGCTGTGGTACTGGTAGTGAGCGTCCTCGAACATGCGTAGCAGAGAGAAGCAGAGCTCGATGAACCGCGCCTGCTCTTTCTCATCCAGTTGGGTCGGATCCTCGGTGCCAACCTGGAACGTCCACGCCAGTTCCGGATCCATGAGAAGAGGTCGGTTCCAGTCGCGAGCAGCTGACGCGATCGACTGTGCGGTCGCCAATCTCGTGGCTCGCGTATTCTGTCGTACCTGCCGGGCGAGGTACACCAAGGTAATGATGACTCCGGCGGCTCCCAGGATCTCGCCGATGGCTCCAATCGCGGTCCAGTTCATCGTCAGCCCGACTTCAACCCTACACGGTTGACGATGCTGGCAAACCGCGGGTCGTCGTGCAGGGAGACGTACGCAGGATCGATGTGCAGGTACACCAGTCCGGCCGAACGGGCTTCCAGGGCCTCCTCCAGCTTCTCGAACGCCCGGTCCGGGTCGCCCAGTTCTCCGTAGGCGCCGGCCAGGAACTCGGGACGCACGTAGCGCTCTTCGTTTTCCAGCGCGTCGAGAATCTCCCGCGCCTCTTCGCCACGCCCGAGTACAGCCAGCGCCTGAGCTTCGTAGGCTCGTACAGAGACCACATCGCCCGTACGCGTGGCCTGTTCGCGGAAGGCCGCGAGCGCTTCCTCGGGTTTGCCCATGGCCAGGAGCGCGTTCCCCATCCGCACGTGGGCGTAGTAGTACTGCGGGTCCAGTCGAATGGTCTCCTGGCACTGCTCGATGGCCTCCTCCAGTCGACCGGAGTAGAGAAGGAACCGCGCCACCCAACCACTGAACTCCGATGACAGGGGATCCAGGGCCAGGGCTTCCCGAATCTCCGCCAGGCCCTCCTCCATGTTCCCGTTCGACGGCAGAACGCTGGCCAGCCCGTAGTGCGCCTCGGCGTAGCTGGGGCTGCGCGCCACGGCTCGTCGCAGGGCCAGTTCGGCGGCCTGGAAGTCCCACTCGAACCACCCCAGGACCTTGCCCACGGCCGTGTGGGCCTCGGCCAGGGAGTCGTCCAGCTGGATGGCCCGCTCCGCTGCTTCCTTGGCCCTGGGGTAGGCCTCCTCCGGCGAGTACCAGTCATCGGCGAGCGACATCCACGAGTCCGCGATCCCGGCGTAGGCCCGGGCGTACCCGGGGTCCGCCACGAGCGCCTGCTCGTAGAATGAGAGGCTCTGCCCAAGGTCCTCCCGGCGGAACTTGTTGTAGACGTAGCGTCCCTTCAGGTACAGGGTGTACGCATCCATGCTCCGTGTGGCCTGGGTGACCAGGTGGGGCGTGGCACGCATGTCCAGTTGGACCTTCAGGGCCTCGACGATGGATCTTGCGATCTCGTCCTGGACCTCGAGCACGTCCTCGAGCTCCCGATCGTACGTCTCGGACCACAGGTGGTATCCGTCCGCCGCGTTGATGAGCTGCGCCGTGATCCGCAGCCGGGTGCCCGCCTTTCTTACGCTCCCCTCCAGGATCGTGGCCACGTTGAGCTCGTCGGCCATCGTGCGGATGTCCAGGTCCTTCCCCTTGA
>JBDHBK010000520.1:0-2213 GCA_039592635.1 Gemmatimonadota bacterium | reverse complement strand
CACGCCGTCGATGACACCGGCTTCTTTCAGTTGTTCGCGAAGGACGTTCAGGGGATCGCCGACCTGACCGTGATCGCCCACCGCATTGCCGAACTCAGCCTGAATCCGGGTCTCGTGGCGCAGGACGGCTTCCTCACCAGCCACGTGATCGAGTCGATGCGACTCCCCGAGCGCGACCTGATCAAGGAGTACCTGGGCGACCCGGCGGACATGATCGAGTCTCCCACACCGGCGCAGGTCCTGACGTTCGGCGAGACGCGTCGCCGCATTCCCGAGATGTTCGACCTCGACTATCCGGCCCTTCTGGGTTCTGTCCAGAACCAGGACGCCTACATGCAGGGCGTGGCGGCGCAGCGCCCGTTCTACTTCGACCACGTCCAGGAGCTGACGGACGGGGCGATGGCGGAATACGCGGAACTCACGGGTCGGCTGTACGAGCGCACCATGGGATACCGCCTGGACGATGCGGAATACGTCCTCGTCGGCCAGGGCTCCATCGTGTCCAACGCCGAGGCCGTGGCTGACTACCTGCGGGCGGAGCGCGGACTCAAGGTCGGCGTGATGGATGTCGTGATGTTCCGTCCGTTCCCGTCCGACCTGATCAGCGCCATGCTGAAGGGCCGGAAGGGCGTCACGGTTCTCGAGCGGACCGACCAGCCGCTGGCCGTGGACCAGCCGCTCCTCCGGGAGATCCGCGCCGCCATGTCGCAGGGGCAGGAAAACTACCGGGCGAGCCGCGCCGCGAAGAACGGTTCCCGGCCTTATGCCGGTGTGGCCGACATCGCGCCGGAACAGGTGCCCGACTTCTATTCGGCCGGGTTCGGTTTTGGAAGCCGCGACTTGCAGCCGATGGATCTCGTCCTCGCCGTCGAGAACATGCTTCCCTCGGGCGCCCGGCGCCGGCAGTACTACCTGGGCATCGACTTCGTGCGCGAGGGAACCAATCTCCCGAAGCTGGAGATCTGGCAGGAGAAGCTGCTGGAGCACTACCCGGACCTGTCCGAGCGGGCGCTCGTTCCCGACACGAACATCAACCTTCTGCCCAGGGACGCAATCTCGCTCCGCATCCACTCGGTCGGTGGCTGGGGCGCCATCACGATGGGCAAGAACGTGGTCATGACCGCGAACGAGCTCGCCGGCCTCAACGTGAAGGCGAACCCGAAGTACGGATCCGAGAAGAAGGGCCAGCCCACCACCTTCTATGGGGTGATGTCGCGCGAGCCGCTGAAGCTGAACGGCGAGCTCAAGTTCGTGAACGTGGTGCTGTCCCCCGACCCGAACGTGTTCCTCAATTCCAACCCGCTGGCCGGCATGCAGCCGGGCGGCGTGTTCGTGATCCAGAGCGACCACGAGCCGGACGCGCTGTGGGCTTCCCTGCCCCCGCAAGCAAGACAGGCGATCCAAGAGAACGAGGTCAAGGTCTACGCCGTGGACGCGTTCAAGATCGCCACGGAGGAAGCCACCGATCCCGACCTGAGGTACCGGATGCAGGGCACGGCCTTCATGGGCGCTTTCTTCCGCACTTCGCCGTTCATGGAGGCGGAGGGCCTGGACGAAGAGACCCTGTTCGAAGGCATGCGCAAGCAGCTGGAGAAGAAGTTCGGTCACCTTGGCGAGCGTGTCGTGGAAGCCAATCTGAAGGTAATCCGCCGCGGCTTCGACGAGGTTCGGGCCGTCAACGTACAGGGGGAGTTGGTGGCGGCAGGCCAGGTCATGGCCGAGGCGGCCGTCGGACAGATTCCTACTCTTCTCGACAACCCGGACCAGGAATGGGGCATCGGGAACCAGGGGCGGTTCTGGGAGCAGGTGTGCTCGTTGTGCGGCATCGACCAGGACGTGATCGCCGATCCGTTCTCCGCCATCAGCGCCATACCCGCGGCGACGAGCACCGTGCGCGACATGTCGGACATCCGCTTCGAGATCCCCGAGTTCATCGCCTCGAAGTGCACCGGTTGCGCCCAGTGCTGGACCCAGTGTCCGGACGCCGCGATTCCGGGCCTGGTGAACTCGGTCGAGGACGTGATCCAGACCGCCATCAAGACCGCGCAGAACGGAAAGCCCCTGGACCGGATCCAGTCCGTGTCGGCCAACCTGGCCCGCGAGGCGCACAAGGTCCTGAAGGCCGTTCCGTTCCAGACCTTCGGCAACACCATCTCCACGGCCTACGCCAACCTGGCCGAGAAGCTGCCGTGGGACGCCGAGCGCAAGCAGGC
>JBDHBK010000519.1:0-2226 GCA_039592635.1 Gemmatimonadota bacterium | reverse complement strand
AGCAGGATCCAGAACAGTTCGCCCATCAGACCGCCTCCTCTCCGCTCGCCACCCCGTGCGGCCACTGCCGCACCCGGATGGACTCGGCCTGGCGTTCCTTCCACCAGCCGAAGGCGAGGAGGATGAAGCCGAGGGTGAGGAAACCGCCTGGAGGCAGGATCATCACGATCCAGGGCTCGAAGTTCTCACCCAGGACACTGACTCCCATGATGGAGCCGCTGCCGAGCACTTCGCGAAACGTGCCCATCATGAGCATCGCGATCATGAACCCGGTCCCGGTTCCCACCGCGTCGAGCAGGGACCTGCCGACGGGCTTCTTGGAGGCGAACGCCTCCTGGCGGCCCAGGATCATGCAGTTCACGACGATCAACGCGATGAAAGCCCCGAGCTCCTTGTGGATCAGGGGCACCACGGCCGCCAGCACCAGGTCGGCTATGGTCACGAACGTCGCGATGATCAGGATATAGGCGGAAATCCGCACTTCCGATGGAATCCAGTTCTTCACCAGCGAGACGAGCAGGCTCGACCCGGTGAGGACGAAGAAGGTGGCCAGGCCCATCGCGATGGCGTTGGGAACCGTGTTGGTCACGGCGAGCGCGGGGCACAGTCCGAGGAGCTGCACCAGGACCGGGTTTTCCTTCCAAATACCCCGGATCAGGTCTTCGCGCGGGGTGGTTTCTCTCATGACCCTTCCTCACCTCCCTCCGCGGCCTCATCGACGGTCGCCGGATCAGCCGCCTGGTCCGCGGGGGCCGGCTCCAGGTTCGGACTTGCCGGTGCCCGGGGGGCGGTGGCTGCGTGATTCTCCAGGTCGGCGCCCAGCGCTTCTACGCGATGGTTGATGATTCCGATCACCGTGCGCGACGAAATCGTAGCCCCGGTGATCATGTCCACCTCGTCATCCGCGCCGGTGGCGGCGCCCTGCTTCACCCCTATGATGGGAGTTTTCACTCCCTGGAATCCATCAACGAAATCCATGTCCTTGAAGATCTTGTCCCCGAGGCCCGGCGTCTCCTTGCTCTCGAGGACCTTCATTCCCAGAAGGCGCCCATCGGTGGCGCTGTACCCGAAGATCAGGTGTATGAAGTCTTGATAACCCGGCTCGGCGCCGGTCACCGCGTATCCCATGGGCGTGCCCTCCGCGTCGAAGCCGAGGAACACTTTTTCTGCGGTTGCCGTGTCGGTGCCGGCCGGGGGCGTCGCGTTCAAGCCATCGGAGGTCACGTACAGCGCTTGATAGGTCGCCGGGCTTCCAAGGACCTCGTTGACCGCGGCGCGCAGCGCAGCCGCCCGGTGCGCCTGGATCTGCGGGTCGGCCCACCCGAACACGAGCACGATCACCAGACCGGCCAGGGCGCCCGCGATGGCCAGCGTCGCCATCAGCTTGATAGAGGATGTCTGCGCTGTCGTTGGCATTTCGGCATCCGAGGTGTTGCCGTCGGACGCTACCGTCGGAAGCTCCTTCACGCTTCTGCTCCCTTCGGCCTGCGTCGTGGCTGCCCGAACACCCGTGGCTGCGTGACCCGGTTGATGAATGGCACCAGGGCGTTCATGAACAGGATGGCGTACATCACCCCCTCGGGGAGACCGCCCCAAACCCGGATCAGGACGGTCAGGAGCCCGATGCCGATGCCGAAAACCCAGGCCCCGGCCGGCGTGACCGGCGACGTGACCATGTCGGTGGCCATGTACATGGCGCCGAGCATGAGGCCTCCGGAGAACAGCATGAACTGGGGACTCGGGAATTGGTCGGGACCGATGAGGTACAGAGCGCCCGAGAATACCGCGACCGTCAGGAGTATGCTCGCTGGCACCCGCCAATCCAGGTACCGGCGGATTGCGAGGTAGCCGCCGCACACCAGGATCAGCAGGCCCGCGGTCTCTCCGATCGAGCCGCTGATCGAGCCGAGCATGAGATCTGCCGTGGGCGTGGCGACGCCCTCGAACTTCATGAGGCCGAGCGGGGTCGCGCCGGTGATGACATCGGGCGCGCCGGGGGACATCAGGGGAAGCGCGAAGTTGTCGCCACGCAGGGCCCACCAGTCATCTGGCTGCACCGGCCACGTGGTGATGGTCGAAGGAAAGGCTGCCTGCAGAAAGGCCCGGCCGAGCAGCGCGGGATTGAAGATGTTCTGACCCAGGCCACCGAAGATCAGCTTGCCGAAGCCGACCCCGAAAACGCCTCCCACGAACGCCATCCACAGTGGAAAGCCAGGCGGGAGGATG
>JBDHBK010000518.1:0-2226 GCA_039592635.1 Gemmatimonadota bacterium | reverse complement strand
TCAGCACGCCGGCCTGGTTCCGCATGAAGGCCACGGCAAACAGGGGCTCGATCCCGCTCGCGCAGCCGGCGATGATCGAGATCGTACCCGTCGGCGCCACCGTCGTGAGGTTGCAGTTCCGCAGGCGGCGCGTCGGACGAATGCGCATCCCGCGTTCGTCCCGGGCTGCCTTCTCGTCCGACCCCCAGATCGACCTCTCCCACTGCGGGAAGGTACCGCGCTCGCTTGCCAGTCGCTCCGACTCGACCTTTGATTCCTCGTCGACAAACCGCATGAGCTCTTTGCCCAGCTCGATCGAGCGGGGAGAACCGTATGGCTCTCCGAGCCGTACCAGCATGTCGGCCCAGCCCATGATCCCCAGTCCGATCCGGCGGATGTTCTTCGAAAGGTCGTCGATCGCCGGCAGGGGATACTGGTTGGCATCGATCACGTTGTCCAGGAAATGCGTGGACTTGTGGACTGCGGTCCGCAGGCCATCCCAGTTGATGCGCTCATCTTCGACAAAGGCGCCGACGTTCACCGAGCCGAGGTTGCACACGTCGTACGGCAACAGGGGCTGCTCACCGCACGGGTTCGTGGCTTCATAGGAGCCCATGTGGGGCACCGGGTTGTACCGGTTGGCCTCGTCGATGAAGAACACGCCCGGCTCACCGTTTCGCCACGCCCCGTATACGATCTTGTCGAACACTTCACGCGCGTCGAGTTGTGCCATCGGCTCGCCGCTGCGCGGGTTCTTGAGGTCGTACGTTGCGCCGCGGGCCAGAGCTGCCATGAACTCCTCAGTGATGGCCACGGAGATGTTGAAGTTCGTGATCTTGTTCTTGTCTTCCTTGCAGTCGATGAACCCTAGGATGTCGGGATGATCGACTCGCAGAATCCCCATGTTGGCTCCCCGCCGGGTGCCGCCCTGCTTCACGGCTTCGGTCGAGGCGTCGTACACCTCCATGAAACTCACCGGGCCGCTCGCTACGCCCATCGAGGACTTCACCACGTCGCCGGTCGGCCGCAGGCGGCTGAACCCGAAGCCCGTGCCACCGCCCGACTGATGGATGAGGGCCATGTCGCGAAGGGTCTCGTAGATCCCGTTCAACGAGTCCGGGACCGGAAGGACGAAGCATGCGCTCAGCTGTCCAAGGGGGCGTCCCGCGTTCATCAGTGTGGGGCTGTTCGGCTCGAATTCGCCGACCGCCATCATTTCGTAGAACTCGCGCGCCGTCTCCATCACGTGCGCGGGCGAGGCACCGTACTGCGCGTCGACCGAAGCGATGACCTGGGCCACCCGCCAGAACATGTCGGTAGGAGTCTCGACCGGCTCGAGATCCTCGTTCTTCTTCAAGTAGCGCTTGGCCAGGACAGTGTGGGCGTTATCAGTCAGCCGGGGCTCCGGCAGGTCAGCCGGCGGGGTCTCGAGATCCACGGTCTCAATCTCGACGTCAGTGTCTGTACGGATCGCGGTGTCCGGTCGGTGCATCAGGGCGCCTCTTGTCTTGTCTCGGGTTCCGGACTGTCGTTCGTTACTTCTATTCCTATCCCGGCCCCAACGGCCAGGTCGTCTGTTCCGGCACTTCGTCCCGCTTGTCGCCTCTGATTAGGGGCGACGATTCCCCCGAGGGTGACGAACACCCTAAAGACACCACACACGTTGATGTTGAGTCGTTTTTCGCGGACCGGGCGGGACAAGCTCGGTCTAGCCTGAACGGCGAAGACGCCGTTTGCACACCCCCAATATGTTGGGGTGCACCAAGAATAGAAACCCTATATGTGGTGGTCAAGGGCTGCGATTGTAACAGCGACCGAATTCGTGATGGATGGCGGACTTATGCGGTTTCCAAAGAGCCACCCGGGAGCGCCCGCCGTCACTCCAGCGACCACACCCTCCGGCCGCCTTTCACCACCCGTGCGATCTCCCTGAGATTGGCCGAATCAAACAGTGGATCAGCTGTGAGAGTGGCAAAATCCGAGAGTCTTCCAGGCTCTATCGTCCCCAGATCCGCACGGATGAGTGTCGGACCTGCGACCCGGCCCGGTTCATACAGAATCTCCCTGGTATTGGCGGTCGGGGCCCACCCAGCGGCCCGACCGATGCCCTTCCTTGAGCTCCCGATAGTGCTCCACGGTGAGGCGGGCGCGGCGGCGAAGCTCGTCGTCCACGGAACGAACCACTCGTGCGGGCACCCCGACCACCAGACTGTTGGGCGGAACTCGCTCGCTTTCACGAACCACGGC